>JANNPG010000434.1:0-29224 GCA_031399805.1 Betaproteobacteria bacterium
CGTATTCCGGCGCGCCGACGATGCGGTGCTCGCGGCGAGCGAGATGCAGTCGCAAGTCGATGCCAATCGACCGGGAAAACATCACGTTCAGATCCACATCGGCCTGCATTACGGGCCGGTGTTGGTCGAGGACGACGACGTTTTCGGCGACACGGTGAACGCGGCCGCCTACCTGAGGGCGGTGGCCGCCGCCGAGCAGATTCTTACGACCGAGGCGACCGAGCGTAACCTGTCGCCGGAATTGAGGTCCAACGTGCGCCCGGTGTTCAAGGCGGTGCTCAAAGGCAGTACCGACGAATCGACTGTCTACCAGGTGGTGTGGCACAAGGACACCGCCAATATGACCGATGTCAACATGCGTTCGCACAAGATCATACCGGGGGATCAGGGCAGCCTGATCATTGCGCACCGCAATTTAAGTCTGCGGCTCGATCATGCGCACCCCAATATCACCATCGGCCGCGGTGAAGACTGCGATCTGGTAGTGCAGGAGAAACTCGCCTCGCGCAAACACGTGAGTGTGCGCCTCATGCACACGCATTTTTACCTGGTCGATCACAGCCTGAATGGCACGTTCGTCACGTTCGAGAGCGGCGGCGAAGTGCATGTGCTGCGCAAGGAGCTGCTGCTCGACGCCTCTGGGGAGTTGACGCTCGGGCGCAGCGTGCGCGAGGGCGCGCAGGACGTAATTACCTTTACCCGCGACCGCCGCTCGATGTACCGCGTTCCGTAATTACGCGTCGTTCCTCCATCAGCCGCGGCGCTCGTCCGCGAGCAGCCTGACGACGTCCTGTCCGCCGCGCGACTTGTCGCGGTTCTCCGGAGTTTCCTTGCCGAGCTCGGTGCCGGCGACGAATTCGTACATGTCCGCCGTGCCCTGGAACATGCGCGGCGTCAGGCCGACCGATTCGAAGGTCTTGGCGATCTCGAGCATTTCCGGCACCCAGCGATAAGCCTTGGGCGGCATGATGGGCAGCGAGCCGATGATCCAGTCGTAGACCTCGCGGCGGCTTTCCCTCAACTGCGTCTCCAGCAGGGCGTCGACGCCGAGCCGGCGCGAGGCGACCAGGAGTTCGAGCGCCATCGCCTGCAGCCCCTTGTTGAACGCGGCGTAGCACATCTTGATCGCGCTTGCGTCGCCGATCCGCTCGCTGATCACTTTCACGTTGACCTGGGGTGTTGCGAGCTGCTCGAGTTCCGGCGCTTCGGGGCCGGATACGTAGAACCACATCTTGGCGGTTCCGCGCGGCGGGGGTCCGATGATGCCGCCGTCGGCGCAGCGGCCGCCGGCCCCGGTAATCATGGCTTCGATCGCGCGCATCGTGCCAGGCGCTATCGCGTTGCAGTCGACCACCAGCGGCTTATTCTTGGTGGTTTTCAGCGCTTGCGCGAGTTCGCTGGCGAAATCGAGCGCGGCGCCGGGATTCATGACCGAGAGTATGACTTCGCATTTATCGGCCAGCGCGGCAAGTGAGCCCACATCGGTCAGTCCGGCCTGTTGCGCGAGGGACTTGCTGCGCGCGCTGCGCTGGTCGAGCGCGGTGCAGACCTTGAAGCCCTTGCTTTTGAGCTGCTGCGCGACGGCCTGTCCCATATCGCCGGGGCTCATCACGCCTATGGTTTCGATTTTCATACGCCGATCTCCATGGTTCACGCGCATTCAACTCGAGCGCGGGCGAGACGATTCTACCTTACCGTCGGGCGCACAGCCGGCGGCGGGGCGCGCGCATGCCTTACAATTGCGGTTCTCACCTTCAACCAGCGCGGCCGGCCGCCGTGCCTAGGATGCCATGGGCTTTTACGCCATCGTCGCCCTGACGGTGCTCAATCATATTGCCTACAAGGGCAGCAAAATGCTGATTTCCCTGTATGCGATAGATCTTGGCGCCACACCTTTGACCATCGGCGTCCTCTACTCGCTGTATTCGTTGTTCTCGCTGTTTGTCGCGCTCTACGCGGGACGCGTGTCCGACCGGCTCGGTCCGCGCATGCCCATGCTGCTGGGTTCACTTGCATTGGGTTGCGGGCTGTTGTTGCCGTATCTGTGGCAGGGACTTGCCGCGCTCTTCGTATCGGCGTCGCTGATCGGCGCGCTATACATTTTTTATACCGTTTCGGCGCAGCACCTGATCGGCGCTTTTGGCGCGGGGCACAAGCGCACGCGCAATTACGCGACGTTCAGCCTCGGCGTCGCGCTGACCGCGCTGGTGGGTCCGACGTTGACGGGTTTTCTGATCGACTCGATCGGTCATCAGGCGACCTATCTCGTGCTGGCGTTACTGCCGGTCGGGCCGATCATGTTTTTGCTGTTCTTCGCGCGCGGGCTGCCGCGCGTGGCGGAGGCCGAAAAACGCAGCGGGCAGAGCACGCTGGATCTGCTGCGCAACGTGCCGCTGCGCCGTGCGTTTATCGCGGCGGGCATCATCGAGACCGGCGGCGAGCTGTACAATTTTTACATGCCGATTTACGGCCACTCGATCGGGCTGTCGGCCTCGCTGATCGGCATCGTGATTGGCACCTATGCGGTGGCGGTGCTGATGACGCGTCTGGTGATGACCGCATTGGTCCGCAGGAGCAGTGAGGAAACGGTATTGTACGGCTCGCTCGCGCTTGCCGCGGTGGCATGCGTGCTGTTTCCGTTCGTGACGGATGTCTACATGCTGGCCGCCGTTTCGTTCGTGCTCGGCGTAGGGCTCGGCTGCTGCGGTCCGCTGTCGATGGTCATCACCTATAACCGCGCGCCGGCGGGGCGCAGCGGCGAAGCAATGGGACTGCGGCAGAGCTTCAATAAATTCACCGAAGTGCTGGTGCCGCTGGTATTCGGCACGTTGGGCAGCGCCTTCGGGCTCGGCCCGGCGTTCTGGATGGATGCGCTGTTGCTCGGCGGCGGCGCGCTCATCATGAAGGCAGATGCGCGGCAGCGCGCGAAATCGCGTCCCGGGAGCGCCGGCTAGCAATGGTGGGGAGACACATCGCTGGCCTGGTGCGACGCGGGACGCGGTTGGGCGGCGTCCACACGCATCGCACGTACCGTGGATTTTGCGCCGCGGCGGCCTGTGCGTGCGGCCTCGTGCTGTCGGTGTCCGTGTATGCCGCCGCAGAACCGGCGATCGAAACCGTCAATTTCCCGAGTCTGGACGGCAAGACCGCGCTGGTCGGTTATTTATGGAAGCCGGCCGGTGCCGGTCCATTCCCGGCGGTGGTGATGCTGCACGGCCGCGCTGGTTCGTATTCGGTGTCGGCGAAGGGCGTCTATAGCGCTGCCACGTTGACGCAGCGCCATAAAGTGTGGGGTGAGTTCTGGGCCGGGCGCGGTTATCTGGCACTGCATGTCGATAGTTTCGGGCCGCGCGGCTACGCGTCAGGCTTTCCACTGCATTCGTACACTAGTCGCCCACCGGAAGTCAGCGAGCAGGCGGTTCTCCCGCTGGACGCCTACGGCGCATTGCGTTATTTGCGCGCGCGGACCGACGTGGTCGCCGATCGCGTCGGCGTGCATGGATGGTCGAATGGCGCGATGACGGTGCTCGCGGCGCTCGCCAGTACCACGCCCGGCATAGTCGATCCCACACCGCGCGGCGGGTTTCGCGCGGCACTCGCGTTTTATCCGGGCTGCCGCGAACAGGAGAAACAGAATTACCTGCCTTATGCCCCGTTACTGATGCTGCTCGCCAGCGACGACGAAGAGGTGTCGCCAGCGGTGTGCCAGCGCTTCGCTGAACGGACGGCGGCGCGCGGCGGCCCGATCGACTTCGTGATTTATCCCGGCGCGCAGCACGCGTTTGACGACCCGGGGTCGCGCAAGCAGTCGAACGATGCCAACCGCGCCGCGACGGCGGACGCACGCCAGCGTGCCAAAGAGTTTTTTGCCCGCCACTTGCGCGAGTAGAAGCTACGCGCGTTTGTCGCCGGGCGCGCGCGCAAACCGTAGTGACATGCGGGCGCTGGTATAATCCTCGCGTGATTTTTCCGATGGTACCGGCAGTCGCACGCCGGGATGAACGCGTAAGGACAAGATTGCCGATCCTATCCACCGGCGTGTTACTGAAGCCGTTAATTCAACGTGGTGCCGCCGTAATGCGTGCGCGTGCTTTGATCGCGTGCCGGCGGGCAATTGTTGCGTTTGCCGCCGCCTGCTTTGCTGCCGCCGCGACGGGCGCGGACGTTTCCCGGCAGGCCGCGATAGCGAGCGCGCATCCGCTGGCGACCGCAGCCGGCTACCGGGTGTTGCAGCAGGGCGGTAATGCGTTCGATGCGGCGGTGACGGTCGCCATGGCGCTGGCGGTGGTCGAACCCTATTCGTCGGGACTCGGCGGCGGCGGGTTCTGGCTGTTGCACCGGGCCGCCGACGGCAAGCAGGTGATGATCGATGCGCGCGAGACCGCGCCCGCCGCCATTACGCTGTCGATGTATCTGGACGGCAACGGCAAACCGGTGCCGGGGGCGACATTGCAGGGCGGCAAGGCGGCCGGAATTCCCGGCGTGCCGGCAGGCATCGTGCATCTGGCGCGGCAGTACGGCAAATTGCCACTGAAACAGTTGCTGGCGCCGGCGATAGCGCTGGCGCGCGACGGTTTCAATATTGATGCGCGTTTCGCGCGTGTGGCCAAGCTGCGCGAACGCCTGTTGCTTAACGACGTCAACACGGCGCGCACTTTTCTCGACGGTAACAAGGCGCCGGCAACCGGGTATCTTCTGCGTCAGCCGCAACTCGCGATTACGCTTGAACTCATCGCCGAGCAGGGGCGCGACGGGTTCTACGCAGGTCGCGTTGCGCGGGAACTCGTGTCGGCCGTCAATGCGACAGGCGGCGTGTGGCAGGCGTCGGACCTCGCCGCCTATCAGATCGTTGAGCGCGCGCCGGTCAAGTTCAGCTATCGTGGCGCAACCATCGTTTCCGCCGCGCTGCCGTCGTCGGGTGGCGTGACGCTGGCGCAAACGCTGAATATTCTCGAGCGCTTTCCTGTAGCCGACGTCCGCGATCCGGCGAGCGCGCACGTCGTGGTGGAGGCGTTACGGCGCGGTTTTCACGATCGCATGCGCTACCTCGGAGACACCGACTTTGTGCAGGTGCCGGTTGCGACGCTGGTCGGCAAAGCCTATGCGGGCAGCCGCGCCGTAACCATCGACCCGAATCTGGCCACACCGAATGACGCATTGTCGATTGCTCCGCTGGCGGCAGTAAGTGAGAGCTACAACACCACCCATTACTCGGTCATCGACGCCGACGGCAATCGCGTCGGCGCCACGCTGAGCATCAATTCCTGGTTTGGCGGGGGTGTGGTCGCCGCGGATACCGGGGTAGTCCTGAACAACGAAATCGACGACTTTTCGCTGCGTGCCGACATTGCGAACAATTACCAGTTGCTTGGCGGCGCGGCCAACAGCATTGCGCCGGGTAAACGGCCTTTGTCGAGTATGAGCCCGACCTTCGTCGAGGACGACAGGGGCGTGCTGGTGTTGGGCGCGCCCGGCGGCTCGCGCATCATCAGCATGGTGGTGTTCGGCATCCTCGACTATGTCAATCACAAAGCGGTAGACCTGCAGCATATGGTCTCGGCTCCGCGCTATCATCACCAATGCTGGCCCGACCAGATTGAAATCGAGCCAGACAGCTTTTCCGCAGAGTGGCGTGCAGCGCTCGAAGCCAAGGGCCACCGGCTGCACGTCGTGAGCCGCAAATGGGGCAATATGCAGGTAGTATTCAAATCGAAAGCCGACGGTCTGGCGCAGGCGGCGGGCGATCCGCGCGGTTTCGACATGGGCGGATATTAGGCATGCGTGTAGCGCCGAAGATGGTGCCGTTTATTTTGAGCCGCCGCCGCGCACACGCGCTGGCGCGGCATGGCGGTGCCGGCGCAAATTTTGTAATCATGGGCTGCGCATTTGTGTTCCCCTCTGAATGAAAACCACTTTTCTCGAATTCGAGCAGCCGGTCGCCGAGCTCGAAGCGAAAATCGACCAACTGCGTTTCGTGCAGGACGACTCAGCGCTTGACATTTCCGAGGAAATCGCGCGGCTGCAGAAAAAAAGCCAGCAGTTGACCAAGGAGATTTACGCCAAGCTCTCGGCGTGGCAGATCTCGCAGGTGGCGCGTCATCCGCAGCGACCCTATGCGCTCGATTACATGCAGAGTATCTTCACCGGTTTCGAAGAGTTGCATGGCGACCGCGCCTTCGCCGACGATGCGGCGATCGTCGGCGGGCTGGCGCGTTTCAATGACCAGTCGGTGATGGTCATCGGACATCAGAAGGGCCGCGATACCAAGGACAAAATCTACCGCAACTTCGGTAGGCCCAAGCCCGAGGGTTACCGCAAAGCGCTGCGTCTGATGAAACTTGCCGAAAAGTTCGGCGTGCCGGTTTTTACCTTCATCGATACGCCGGGCGCCTATCCGGGCGTGGGCGCCGAAGAGCGCGGGCAATCGGAGGCGATCGGCCGCAATTTGTTTGCAATGTCGGAATTGCGGGTGCCGATCATCTGCACCGTGATCGGCGAGGGCGGATCGGGCGGCGCGTTGGCAATCGCGGTCGGCGATGCGTTGCTCATGCTGCAGTACGCGACGTATTCCGTCATTTCGCCCGAGGGGTGCGCCTCCATCCTGTGGAAGAGTGCCGAGTATGCCGCCGAGGCGGCGGAAACGCTCGGCATTACCGCTACGCGTCTTAAGACCCTCGGGCTTATCGACAGGATCGTCAACGAGCCGCTGGGCGGCGCCCATCGCGATCACGACGCGATGATGCAGACCGTCAAGAAGGCGTTGCAGGATACCTGGCGCCCGCTGCAGAATCAGTCTATCGACGAACTTCTACAGGCACGGTTCCAGAGGCTGATGGGTTATGGCAAGTACAAGGAAGTCGCCCCAAAGTAACGCTTTGCTGGCGCACGTTTTCGCGGTCGTCAGACACCACGTCGGGTGCGGCGACCGGCTGGTCGCGGGTCTGAGCGGCGGCGTCGATTCGGTGGTGCTGGTCGACGTGCTGCGGCGCCTGGCGAGAACGCTCGACTTCGCTCTGACCGCTCTGCACGTCAATCATCAGATCAACCCTGCGGCAGGCCGGTGGGCGGCGTTCTGCCGCGCGTACTGCAAGCGGCAGGGCGTACCGCTCAAAATGGTCAAGGTCAATGTGCCGCGCACCGCCAGCCTCGAAGCCGCGGCGCGTAGCGCCCGTTACCACGCGTTCGCGGCGGCGGGGGGCGATTTTATGGTGCTGGGGCACAACCTCGACGACCAGGCGGAAACGGTGTTCCTGCAACTGCTGCGCGGCGCCGGCGTGAAGGGCGTGAGCGCGATGCCGGAGTTGCGGAAGGCGGAAGGCGGAAGGATGAAGGCGGAAGGAAAACCGCTTCGCAGTTCTATTCATCCTTCATCCTTCATCCTTCATCCTTCGATTCTGCGTCCGCTGCTCGCTGTTCCGCGCGGCGAAATCGAAGCCTATGCACTGAGCCGCAAGCTGAAGTGGATCGAGGACGACAGCAATGCGGATGTCGGGTTCGACCGCAATTTCATGCGCCACCAGGTGCTGCCGGTCATCGCGCAGCGTTATCCGGCGTACCGCAAGACGCTCATGCGCGCGAGCCGGAATTTTGCCGAGGCGGCGGAACTGCTCGACGAACTGGCACAGGCCGATGCGCAGGTCAGCGCGAACGGTCTCAGGATTGCCTCGGTACAGAGCGTGTCCGAGGCGCGCGCGAAAAACGTCGTACGGTATTTCCTCGCGACGCACGGCATCATGATGCCCAATGCGAGGCGACTCGCTGAATGCGTGCGCCAGTTGCGCCAGCCACGCGCGTCACGCGTCGCAGTCGATCTGGGCGAACACGAATTACGCCGTTACGCCGACGAACTGCGCGTGGTCGCCAAAGCGTCGCCGCCGGCATCGGATTTGTGCCGCGTCTGGCAGGGCGAAACCCGCATGCACGTGCCGGAATTCGGCGCTACCCTGGTTATGAAGAGGCGCCGGGGTGCGGGTGTCAGTCTGGCGAAATTGCGCACGGCGGCGGTAACCGTGCGCGTCCGTCAGGGCGGCGAAAGTCTGCGTCCGCACGCCCGGCGGCCGCGCCGCAGTCTCAAGAATCTGCTGCAAGAGGCGCGGCTGCCGCCGTGGTTGCGGAACCGCCTGCCCCTTTTATTCTGCGGGGACGCTCTCGTCTACGTGCCGGGGATAGGCATCGATATGGCGTTCGGCGCGGCGCGGGATGAGCCCGGTATCGAGCCCGGCTGGGAACCCGATTCGGCGCCGGCTGCGCGGTAAAATCGCTGCAAACGGCTTTATAACCACGCTTTATCGTGGTATTCTTGTAAATTAGCCTTAAAATTCAGAGACAAAGGAAGATGCATGGTAGTAGAACGTACACTTTCAATCATCAAGCCCGATGCGGTCGCCAATAACGTGATCGGCCAGATTGTCGCCCGGTTCGAAGTGGCCGACCTCAAGGTCATTGCGTCGCGCATGCTGCGCCTGTCGCGCCAGGACGCTGAGGGGTTTTATGCGGTCCACCGCGAGCGTCCTTTTTTCAAGGACCTCATCGATTTCATGATTTCCGGGCCGGTGGTGGTGCAGGTTTTGGAGGGCGAGAATGCGATCCAGAAAAATCGCGACCTGATGGGCGCGACCGATCCGAAAAAAGCGGTGAAAGGAACGATCCGCGCCGATTTTGCTCAAAGCATCGACGCCAATGCGGTGCACGGTTCGGATGGAGCCGACACGGCCCGCGGCGAGATCGCCTACTTTTTTCCTTTGCTCAACATCTATTCGCGTTAGCGCTGCGGTCATGACCGTCAATCTGCTCGAATTTGAACACACCGGATTCGCGCAGTTTTGCGCCGGATTGGGTGAAAAGCCCTTTCGCGCGAGGCAATTGATGCACTGGATACATCAGAGCGGCGTCGACGACTTCGATGCCATGACGGATATTTCAAAGGCGTCGCGCGAGCAGATGAAAAAAGTCGCCACGATCCGTGCGCCGCACGTCGCGCACGACACCACGGCCGCCGACGGCACGCGCAAATGGCGGCTCGACGTGGGCACCGGCAACGCGATCGAGACCGTCTTCATACCCGAGCGCAACCGCGGCACTCTGTGCATTTCCTCGCAGGCGGGATGCGCGCTCGAATGTCCGTTTTGCTCGACCGGACGCCAGGGATTCAACCGCAACCTGACCGTCGCCGAGATCATCGGCCAGCTGTGGCTCGCGAATCGCGCGCTGGGACGCGGCGTGGCGACGCCACGGCCGATTACCAATGTCGTAATGATGGGCATGGGCGAGCCGCTCGCAAATCTCAACAACGTCGTGGCTGCGTTGCAGTTGATGCTGGATGACGATGCGTACGGGCTGTCACGGCGGCGCGTTACGCTCAGCACGTCCGGGCTGGTGCCGGCGATGGACCGCTTGCGTGATGCGTGCCCGGTGGCGCTGGCGGTGTCGTTGCACGCACCGACGGATGCCTTGCGCGACCAACTGGTGCCGATCAATAAAAAATATCCGTTGAAGGATCTGCTCGCGGCCTGCGTGCGCTACCTCGACAAGGCGCCGCGTGATTTCATCACTTTTGAATACGTATTGCTCGCGCGCGTGAACGACAGTATCGAGCAGGCGCGCCAGCTGATAAAACTCCTGAAACACGTGCCGTGCAAAATCAATCTGATTCCGTTCAACCCGTTTCCGCAATCGGGATTCGAGCGCTCGGACGCGGCGACGGTCGCGCGTTTCCGCGATGTCTTGATGGGCGCGGACATTACGACCCTGGTGCGCAAAACGCTCGGCGACGACATTGATGCGGCCTGCGGACAACTCGCGGGCCAGGTGCAGGACAAGACGCGGCGGGGCGAGCGGCGCCCGGCAGTTGCAACGGTATGAGGCGGCTATGAAACGACTGATTACGGCGGTTTTGCTGCTGATGTTTGCCGGCTGCGCGAATATCGGTCCCGACGCGGCGAGCTACGCGCCCAAAACGGCCGTCGACTCGAACGAACTCGCACGCGCGCGCATACACACCGAACTGGCGGCCGCCTACCTCGAGCTTGGCAATTACGGGGTGGCGTTGGAGGAGGCGGGCGAAGCGCTGAAGGCCGATCCGAACTTCGTGCCCGCCTTCGGCGTGCTCGGGTTGGTGTACATGGAATTGCGCGATGACAAGGCGGCGGAGGCCAGTTTCCAGCGTGCGTTGCGTCTGAGCCCGCTCGACTCCGATATCAACAATAATTACGGCTGGTTCCTCTGCCAGCGCAAGCGCGAGAAGGAGTCGATCAAGTATTTCCTCGCGGCGCTGCGTAATCCGCTGTACGCCACACCGGATAAATCCTGGGCCAACGCCGGCACCTGTGCGCGGCAGGCGGGGGATCTTGCGGCTGCCGACGATTATTTTCAGAAGGCGCTCAAGTTGAGGCCAACCCAGCCCCAGGCGTTGTTGCAGATGGCGGATATGGCGTACAAGCGCAGGAGTTATCCCGAGGCGAAGGCATTTCTCGCCCGCATGCAGCGGGATGCCGAGGCGACGCCGGAACTGCTGTGGCTCGCGTTGCGTGTGGAGCGCGCGCTCGGCGACCGCAACGCCGAGGCGAGCCTCGGTTTTCAGTTGCGCAAGAATTTTCCCGAATCGCGCGAGGCGCGCGCGTTGGCCGGCGGCCAGTACGAATGAGCGAAGCAGTCCTTTCCACGCAGACTGCGCGGTCGCCGCCGGGGGCGTTACTCGCCGCGGCGCGGGAAAGCCGCAGGCTCAGCGTCGCCGATGTTGCGCGCCAGCTCAAGCTTTCACCATCGCAGATCGACGCACTGGAGTGCGGTGATTACCGGCGGTTGCCGGGCACCGTGTTCGTGCGCGGCTTTATCCGCAACTATGCGCGCCTGCTCGATCTCGACGCCGCGTCGCTGCTGGCGAACGCTGAGCGGGAACTGCCTCCCGCGGTGCATAGTGGTCTGGAAATGCCGCCATCCGCAGACATCGCCTTTCCCCTTGCGCGCACATTTGGGTGGCATAAGTATGCGATCGCGGCAATCCTGGTGGCGACACTCGTCATCATCTTCGAGTTTTACTATGACGACGCAAATGAGGTGACGGTAAACGCGCGCCCGGTCGAATTGCCGGCGGCGCAAGTGATGGCGCAAGCGAAGCCGGTTCAGGAGACGGCACCCGCGGCACCGGCGGCGCAGCACGACGAAGCGCCTGCACGCGCACCGAAATCCGCTGCGGCCGCGGTCATGCCGGATAACACGCGGGACCCGCCGCCGATTACGATCCCGGCGGCAAGCGCCGCGCCAAAAACCGGCAAGCAACTCGTCCGCTTTCGCTTCGATCAGGCGTCGTGGGTCGAGATCAGGGATCGCAATGGGCGCACGATTTTTTCCCAGCTTAATGCCGCCGGGACCGAGCAGGTGGTCAGTGGCCTGCCGCCGCTGTCGCTCGTGGTCGGCAATGCGAGCGGCGTGCACCTGACGCATAACCAACAGCCAGTCAATCTTGCGCCTTACATCAAGGTTGATGTTGCGCGTTTGACCCTGGAGTAGTGGCTATGTACGGAGTGAAGCCGCGCCGCATCGCGCGCCAGGCGTCAATTGGCGGGGTCGCCATAGGCGCAGGCGCGCCGATTGTCGTGCAATCGATGACCAATACCGATACCGCCGATATCGCGGCGACCGTCGCGCAGGTTGCGGCGCTTGCGCAGGCGGGCTCGGAGTTGGTGCGTATTACCGTCAATACGGCAGCGGCCGCCGCGGCGGTCCCGCACATTCGCGAGCGCCTGGCCGCCAAGGGCGTTGAGGTTCCGCTGATCGGTGATTTTCATTTCAATGGACACCGCCTGCTGACACAGCATCCGGCATGCGCCGAAGCACTCGCCAAGCTGCGCATCAATCCGGGCAATGTGGGACGCGGTTCGAAACGCGATGAACAGTTCGCGACCATGATCGAGTTTGCCTGCAAGTACGCGAAGCCGGTGCGCATCGGCGTGAACTGGGGCAGCCTTGATCCGGAATTGATTTCGCGCATGATGGATGACAATGCGCGCAGCGTTGAGCCGCAGGATGCGGCGGTGGTAACGCGCAAGGCGCTGGTGGCCTCCGCGCTCGACAGCGCGTGCCAGGCCGAAAGACTTGGTTTGGGCGCAGACAAAATTGTGCTGTCGTGCAAGGTGAGCGGCGTGCAGGACCTGATCGCCGTCTATCGCGACATTGCAGCGCGCTGCGATTATCCGTTGCATCTGGGTCTCACCGAGGCCGGTCTGGGGTCGAAAGGAATCGTCGCATCGACGGCGGCCATGGGCGTGCTGCTGCAGGAAGGCATCGGCGATACGATACGCGTGTCGCTGACGCCGGAGCCGGGCGGCGATCGCACGCGCGAAGTCGTGGTGGCGCAGGAAATTCTGCAGACGATGGGATTGCGCGCGTTCGCACCTCTGGTCATCGCATGTCCGGGCTGCGGCCGCACCACCAGCACGTTTTTCCAGGAACTGGCCGACAGCATACAAACCTATTTGCGTGCGCAGATGCCGCTGTGGCGCAGCGCTTATCGGGGCGTCGAGAACATGCACGTCGCCGTGATGGGTTGCGTCGTCAACGGCCCGGGCGAGAGCAAGCACGCCAATATCGGCATCAGTCTGCCGGGCTCGGGTGAGAATCCGGTGGCGCCGGTTTACATTGATGGTGTCAAGGCGGTTACGCTGAAGGGCGATAACATCGCGGCCGAGTTTCAGGCGCTCGTCGAGCAATACGTCCATAAAAACTATGCCGCGACCGCACCGGCGACCGCCCGCGTGATAACGAACGCGCACTGACCGCCGCCACCGTTCACTCGATGTCGAACAAAATCCAAGCCATCCGCGGGATGAACGATGTTCTGCCTGATGACTCGCCAGTGTGGGAATTCTTCGAGGACACGGCGCGCGACGTATTCAGGCAATACGGTTATTGCAATATCCGCACGCCGATCGTCGAGCGCACCGAGTTGTTCGTGCGCGGCGTGGGGGAAGTCACCGACATCGTCGAGAAGGAAATGTATTCGTTCGTCGATGCGATGAACGGTGACGCGCTGTCATTGCGTCCGGAGGGCACCGCGCCGACCGTGCGTGCCGCGCTGGAACACAACCTGCTTTATAACGGGCCGCAGCGGTTATGGTATAGCGGGCCTTTATTCCGGCACGAGCGTCCGCAGAAAGGCCGTTACCGCCAGTATCATACGTTCGGCGCCGAGGTGCTGGGGCTGGCTGGACCGGAGGTCGATATCGAACTGCTGGTCATGGCGCGCCGCCTGTGGCAAAGGCTCGGGATCGACGACGTCGAGCTGCAGATCAATACGATAGGCAGCGCGGCGGAACGCGGCGCGTTTCGCGACCGTTTGATCGCGTATTTCGGGGCGCATCAGGAGTTGCTCGACGATGACGCCGGCCGGCGTTTGCACACCAATCCGTTGCGCATACTCGACAGCAAGAACTCGGCAATGCAGCCGCTGATCGAAGCGGCGCCGCGCCTGATCGACGCGGTGGGCGAGGCGTCGCGCGAAAATTTCGAGGCGGTGCAGGCGGGTTTGCGCCGGGCGGGCATCGCGTTCAGCATCAACCCGCGGCTGGTGCGCGGACTGGATTATTACAACGCGACGGTCTTTGAATGGGTGAGCGACAGGCTGGGCGCGCAAAGCGCGATATGTTCGGGTGGCCGTTATGACGGGCTGTTCGAACAGCTGGGCGGCAAGCCAACGCCGGGCTGCGGGTTCGGTATCGGCGTCGAACGCACATTACTGTTGCTCGAAGCGAGTAAACTCGACCACCGTGCGGCGCTTGATGCTTATGTCGTGCATCATGGCGACGCCGCCGCGCAATTCGCATTCAGCGCCGCTGAATTATTGCGCGATCGCGGCCTCGCCGTGACGCTTGATTGCAGCGGCGCGAGTTTCAAGTCGCAGATGAAGAAGGCGGACGCAAGCGGCGCGCGTTATGCGGTGATTGTCGGCGCGGACGAAGTTGCCGCGCACGAAGTGAGCATCAAGCACTTGCGCGAGACCGCGGAGCAGACGCGCTGCCCGGTAGCGCGGGCCGCGGACCTGATTAAAACCAAACGAGGTATGTGATGGCAGTTTACGATCTTGAAGAGCAGGAACAAATTGACGAAATAAAGGCGTGGTGGAGGCAGTATCGCGCGCTGGTTGTGCTCGTAGTAGTCGTGGCGGCGGGCACGGTCGGCGGCATGCAGGGCTGGCGTTACTATCAGAACAAGCAGGGATTGGAGGCGGGCGAGCTCTATGCCCAGTTGCAGGGCGCCGTCGGCAACAACGAATTCAAAAAAGTGCAGGACATCGCGGCGGTGATCACGGACAAGTATGCGCGCACCGGCTATGCGGCGTTTGCCGCTTTGGCTGCCGCCAAGGCGGCATTCGACAGCGGCGATAAAGCCGCGGCGGGCGCCCGCCTGCAATGGGTGGTCGACCACGGACGGGATGACGAAACACGCGACATCGCGCGCCTGCGCCGGGCAGCCGTGCTGCTCGACGAGAAGAAATATGACGATGCGCTGAAGTTGCTGGAATCGCGGCATGTCGACTCTCTGAGCGCACTTTATGCCGATCTCAAGGGCGACGTGCTGGTGGCGCAGGATAAAACGCAGGACGCGCGCGCGACGTACCAGCTCGCGCTGGACAAGAGCGAGGCCAAGAGCACCTATCGCGCGCTGATCCAGATCAAGCTCGACGCGCTGGGCGGCGCGAAATGACGGTTGCAGGTTGGCGTAGATCGGCGCTGCTTGCGTTGCTGCTTGCCGCCGGCGGCTGCGCCGCGCCAGGCGACTACTTCGACCGCTGGTTCGGCAGCGGCCCGGCGCAAAAGCCGGCAGCGCTGGTGGTATTCAAACCGACCGCCACGGCCAAAATTGCGTGGCAGGGCAATGTCGGCTCCGCGGAAAAACACACCTTTACGCCGGCGATAGTCGCGGAGTCCGTGTACGCAGCGGGTGCGTCCGGACAAATCGTGCGTTTCGATTCAGCGAGCGGGAAAATTCTCTCGCGCGTCGATAGCAAAATCCCGTTGTCGGGCGGTGTCGGCGGCGACGGTCGTGTGATCCTGGCGGGCACGGCAAAAGCAGAGGTGCTGGCAATCGACAGGGCCGGCAAGCAACTCTGGAAAACGCAGCTTACGAGCGAAGTGCTGAGCGCCCCGCAAATCGATCAGGGGATAGTGGTCGTGCGCACGGGGGATGGCCGTGTTTTTGGGCTCGACGCTGCAACCGGCGCGCGCAAATGGGCGTACCAGCGCGCCCTGCCGCCCCTGACGGTGCGCACCTCGGTCGGCGTGTTATTACACCGCGGTGGCGCGTTCGTCGGTTTTGCTGGCGGCCGGCTGGTGGCGCTGGCGATCAATACCGGCAATGTCGGATGGGAAGCCACGGTCGCTCTGCCCAAAGGTGCGACGGAACTCGAGCGCGTCGCCGATATCTCCAGCCTGCCGGTCCAGGACGGCAAGCAAGTTTGCGCGGTTGCCTTCCAGGGTCGCGTGGCGTGCATGGACATATTGAAGGGCACCGTCAACTGGACGCGCGACATTTCAAGTATTTCCGGCATGACCATCGACGACCACAATGTTTACGTGGTCGATGACAAAAGTGCAATCATCGCGTTTGAGAAGGCCGGCGGCGCAAGTCTGTGGAAACAGGACAAGTTATACGGCCGTTACGCAAGCGGACCGGTGGTGGTCGGCAATTACGTGGCGGTCGGAGATTTTGAGGGCTATGTGCATGTCGTATCGCGCGAGGATGGATCCTTTGTCGCGCGCATCGCGACCGACGGCAGCCCAATCGCCGCGCAGCCGCTCGCGCTCAACAAGGGGATTCTCGTGCAGACGGTCAAAGGCGGGGTTTTGGCGATCACCGTGCAGTGATAGCAACACGATGATACCAACCCTGGTGATAATCGGCCGGCCGAACGTCGGCAAGTCGACCCTTTTTAACCGGCTCACCCGCAGCCGCGACGCGATCGTCGCTGACATACCGGGCCTGACGCGCGACCGGCATTATGGCCGCGGCCGCGTCGGTTACAAATCCTACATTGTGGTCGACACCGGCGGTCTCGAACCGGTCGCGCACGATGGCGTGATGCACGCGATGGCGCAGCAGACGCTGCTCGCGATCGACGAAGCCGATGCCGTTGCGCTGCTGGTCGACGGGCGGCAGGGGCTGACGGCGCAGGATCGCGCGATCGCCGGGCAACTCCGCAAGTCCGGCCGCAAGATCTGGCTGGTCGTCAACAAGGCTGAAGGCATGCAGCCGGCCACCGTCAACGCCGAGTTTCATGAACTGGCGCTGGGCGATCCTCTTGCGATTTCCGCAGCCCATGGCGAAGGCGTCAGCGATCTGGCGGAGTTGATCACCGCGGATTTTCCGGAACGCGAGGAAATTGATGAGGACGCTGCGCCTGAGACCCGTCCGCGCATCGCGATCGTCGGGCGGCCGAATGTCGGCAAATCGACGCTGGTCAATTCGCTGCTGGGCGAGGAACGGGTGGTGGTGTTCGATCAACCCGGCACGACGCGCGACAGCATTTATATCGATTTCGAGCGTGCCGGCCGCAACTATACGTTGATCGATACGGCCGGCATGCGGCGGCGGGGCAACGTCGCTGACGTGGTAGAGAAGTTTTCGGTGATCAAGACGTTGCAGGCGATCGAGGACGCCCATGTGGTGATCCTCGTGCTCGACGCGCGCGACAAGATCGTCGATCAGGATGCGCACATCGCGGGTTATATCGTGGAAGCGGGGCGCGCACTGGTCGTCGCAGTCAACAAGTGGGACGGCTTGAATCCGGCGCAGCGCGAAGCCGCCAAAAGCACCCTTGCACGCACGCTGAATTTCATCGAATTCGCGCCGGTGCACTATATTTCCGCGCTGGCGGGAACTGGCATCAAGTCGCTCCTCGATGCCGTCGAGCGCGCCTACCTTGCCGCCATGGTGAAGCTGCCCACGCCCAAGCTGACGCGCGCGCTGGAGGCGGCCATTGCCAAGCAGGCACCGCCGCGCGGCGGCATTTTCAGGCCCAAAATGCGTTACGCGCACCAAGGCGGCAGCAATCCGCCGCGCATCATCATTCACGGCACGGGGCTTAACCGCGTTTCCGACAGCTATCGCCGATATCTTGAACATTTCTTCCGCGATGTGTTCCAACTGATGGGGACGCCGTTGAAAATAGAGTTCCGGCAGGGGGTTAATCCCTACGATAAACGACGCGGCAAGCGCTAAGAGTGCCTAACATCGTGAAACGCGCACGTGTTTCATTATGTTAGGCACTCTTAGCCGCGTCCTATGGCGTCGCTGTCAAAAATACAGTAGAGTGCTGAAATCAATACCAAAAAACGATAGGGTAAATATGAGTACCAAAGGGCAGATGCTACAAGACCCGTTTCTTAATGCGCTGCGTAAAGAGCATGTCCCGGTGTCTATTTATCTGGTCAATGGCATCAAGCTGCAGGGGCAGATTGAATCGTTCGACCAGTACGTGGTGTTATTGAAGAACACGGTCACGCAGATGGTTTACAAACACGCGATTTCGACCGTGGTGCCGGCGCGCGCGGTGAATCTCGCGATTGACCAATCGGCCGAGAGTTGAATCGTATCTTTCCCCAGCTTAGAGCGCCTAACATAATTGATGTTTGAACGTCCCGGGAGCGCGTCCCAGGCGGTGCTGGTCAGCCTCGATTTCGGCGATGCAGAGTATGCCGATTCGACGGCAGAGCTCGCGCAACTGGCGGTCAGCGCACGCATCGGCATTGCCGGCGTCTTGCGCGGGCGGCGCGCGCGTCCCGACTCCGCGTACTTTGCCGGCACCGGAAAAGTCGATGAACTCGCCGCCCTGCTGATGGAAAGCGGCGCGGGACTCGTGATATTCAACCACGAACTGTCGCCGGCGCAGGAGCGCAATCTCGAGAAGAAGTTGAACTGTCGCGTCATCGACCGCGTGAGCCTGATTCTCGATATCTTCGCGCAGCGCGCGCACAGCCACGAAGGAAAACTGCAGGTCGAACTCGCGCAACTCGAACACCTGTCCACGCGCCTTGTGCGTGGCTGGACCCACCTGGAACGGCAGAAGGGCGGTATCGGTTTGCGCGGCCCGGGTGAAACCCAGCTCGAGACCGACCGGCGCCTGCTCGGCAAGCGCGTAAAACTGCTGAAGGACCGGCTCGCGCGGCTTGCAAGCCAGCGCCAGGTGCAGCGCCGCGCGCGACGCCGCGCCAATATGCTGTCGGTGTCGCTAGTCGGTTACACGAATGCGGGCAAGAGCACGCTCTTTAACGTGCTGACGCGCGCGCGCGCCTACGCCGCTGATCAGTTGTTCGCGACGCTCGATACCACGACGCGCCGCGTTTTTCTGCCCAACGGCGCGCCGCTCGTGTTATCGGACACGGTGGGCTTCATTCGCCAGCTGCCGCATACGCTGGTGGCGGCGTTTCGGGCGACACTCGAAGAGGCGATCCAGGCTGATTTACTGCTGCACGTCGTCGATGCGGGCAGCCCGACGCGGGATGCGCAGATTGCTGCGGTCAACTCGGTGCTCGCGGAAATCGGCGCCGACCGCATACCCCAGGTGTTGATTTACAATAAGATCGATTTGACGGATAGCGCGCCGCGGGCCGGGCGCGACGAGTATGGTAAAATCAACGCCCTTTGGATCAGCGCCAAAACCGGGTTGGGACTCGATTTGACGCGATCCGCACTGCAAGAATTCGCGGCCGCGGCAAACCGTCATTCGGTTGTGCGTCCCGCGGCGGCATGACACGGAAAAAATAACCATGGTTACTTATTGGCAGTCTTTTCGCGGTTTTATGGCCGTGCGCTGGCAACGCTTCGTCGGAGTATTGATGTCGCTCAATGATCCGCAATGGGGACGCGGCGGCGGCAAGAACCAGGGCCCGCCCGATCTCGACGAACTGATGCGCAATTTCAACCGGAAAATTAGTTCGCTGTTCGGTCGCAAAGGCGGTGGCAAAGGCGGTGGCAATGGCGGAGTCAATGAGCCGGGCGGGCCGGGATTCGCGCGGTTTGGCAGCGGCGCGGGCATACTGGCAGGTTTGGTTTTAGCGGTGTGGCTGGCCAGCGGATTTTATATTGTCGACGCGAGCCAGCGAGGGATGGTGCTGCGGTTCGGCAAATTTGTCGAGGAAACTCAGCCGGGGCCGCGCTGGCATTTGCCGTATCCGTTCGAATCTGCGGAAGTCGTCAATGTTTCGCAGGTGCGTACGGTCGAAATCGGATCGCGCAACGGTGGCAAGAGCAAGGTGCCGAAGGAATCCCTGATGCTCACCGACGACGCCAATATCATCGATATCCAGTTCGCTGTGCAATACGTGGTAAAGGATCCGAAGGATTTTTTGTTCGAGAACCGCTCTCCCGAAGAAAGCGTGCTGCAAGTGGCGGAAACCGCGATTCGCGAGGTTGTCGGCAAGCATACGATGGACCTGGTGTTGTACGAGGGGCGTGCGCAGGTTACAGATGAGGCGCAGAAACTCATGCAGGAAATTCTCGATCGCTACCGCACGGGCATCCTCATAAGCAAGGTAACGATGCAGAACGCCCAGCCTCCGGAGCAGGTGCAGGCCGCCTTCGACGACGCCGTGAAGGCCGGACAGGACCGCGAGCGCCTGAAAAACGAGGGGCAAGCCTATTCCAAGGACGTAGTCCCGAAGGCCGAAGGCGCGGCGGCGCGCTTGAAGGAGGAAGCGGAAGGCTATAAACAACGCGTGATCGAGCGCGCGGAAGGCGACTCGAGCCGCTTCCGTCAAATCGTCGCGGAATACAACAAGGCGCCGGGCGTCACTCGTGATCGTTTGTATCTGGACGCCATGCAGGAAATCCTGAGTAATGCCAGCAAAGTGCTGGTCGATCAGAAAGGCGGCAATAATCTGCTGTATTTACCCCTTGACAAGCTGATGCAAATCACCGGTCCGGCCGCGAGCGCGCCGGTGGACGCCATGAGCAAGCCGGCCGAGCCGGGCCCGGGCTCGGAATCGCTGCCGTCGGCATCGCGTTCGCGCGATGCGCTGCGCAGCCGCGAACGGGAGCCGCGCTGATGAACCAGAAACTCAGTATTGCGCTGATTGCGGCAGTTGTCTTGCTGGTGGTGTTGTCGATGTCACTGTTCGTCGTGGATCAGCGGCAAAAGGCGATCGTGTTCCGCTTTGGCGAGATCGTGCAGGTGATCAATGAGCCCGGACTTTTTGCCAAGGTGCCGCTGGTGGACAATGTGCGCTTCTTCGATGGCCGTTTGCTGACGATCGCCGCCGCGGAGCCCGAGCGTTTCCTTACGAATGAGAAAAAGAACGTGCTGGTCGATCTATTCGTGAAGTGGCAGATTTCGGATGTGAAACTCTATTACATTAGCGTGAACGGCGACGAGACGCGTGCGCAGATACGGCTTCTGCAGACGATCAATGACGGCTTGCGCGCGGAATTCGGCAGCCGCTCCGTGCACGACGTGGTGTCTGGCGAGCGCAATACGATCATGGAGGAAATGCGCAAGAAGGCCAACAAGGACGCGGTGAAGATCGGCGTTGAGGTGCGCGACGTGCGTTTGAAGCGCGTCGACCTGCCGCAGGAAGTGAGCGAATCGGTTTACGGCCGGATGCGCGCCGAGCGCACGCAATTTGCAAACAAATTGCGCTCGACCGGCGCCGCGGATTCCGAGACGATACGCGCCGACGCGGATAAGCAGCGCGAAGTGATACTCGCGCAGGCCTATCGCTACGCCCAGAACACCAAGGGCGAGGGCGACGCCAAGGCGTCGGCGATTTACGCGCGCGCATACGAACAGAATCCCGAGTTTTATTCGTTCTATCGCAGTCTCGAGGCGTATAAGCAGAGCTTCAAGAACAAGAGCGACGTTATGGTGCTCGAGCCGAATTCGGAGTTCTTCAAGTACCTCAAGAACAGCAAGCCGTCCAAATAGCACGCGGAAGGGCCGGGTGTGGGTAATTATTTCTTGACCGCGCTCGCGCTGATGCTGATCATAGAAGGCGTGCTGCCGTTCCTCGCGCCCGGCCTGTGGCGCGAGGCCTTTCGCCGGCTCACCGAACTGTCCGATGGCCAGGTGCGTTTCGCCGGCCTCACTTCGATGATTGCCGGCTTGCTGCTGCTGCTTTTCATGTCACGCTAGGCGGCGCATGACCCTAGGATGCGGCCGCATTCGCGTGTATGCTTCCCAGTTGTTTTTTTGCAACGTCTTGACTAACCATGCGTAAATGGCTGTTACCTGAATATATCGAGGACATCCTGCCGGAGCCGGCGCGCCGCCTGGAAGCGCTGCGGCGGGCCATGCTCGATCTCTTCGCGTTGCATGGCTACCAGCTGGTGCAGCCGCCGATGCTCGAGTATGTGGAGTCGCTGTTGACCGGCACCGGACATGATCTTGACTTGCGGACATTCAAGCTCGTCGACCAGTTGTCCGGGCGTATGCTCGGCGTACGCGCCGATTGTACGCCGCAGGTCGCGCGCATTGACGCGCACCT
Source organism: Betaproteobacteria bacterium (assembly GCA_031399805.1). Lineage (GTDB taxonomy): Bacteria > Pseudomonadota > Gammaproteobacteria > Burkholderiales > SG8-41 > PALSA-1004. Next base: position 21,474 of record JANNPG010000434.1, read on the forward strand.
GATGAACCGCAAAGGAGTGAACCGCCTGTGCTATGCGGGCAGCGTATTGCATACGCTGCCGGCCGGACTTAACCGCACGCGCGAACCGTTGCAGATCGGCGCCGAAATATACGGGCATGCGGGCATCGAGAGCGATCTCGAGGTGCAAAGGTTGATGCTCGATGCGCTGCGGCTCGCCGGCGTCGCGCAATTGCAGCTCGATATCGGGCATGTCGCGGTTTTTCGCACGCTGGTGGGCAAAGCCCGCGTTGCCCCGGAATTGGAAGCCGAGTTGTTTCGCGCAGTACAGGCGAAAGACGTGCCGGCGCTGGCGCGGCTGGTGCGCAAGCTTGACCGCAAGCTCGGTGCGGCACTGCAGGCATTGCCTGAGCTTGCTGGCGGCGTCGACGTGCTGACGAAGGCAAAGCGCGTGCTGCCGGATTACAGCGAGATTAAACAAGCGCTCTCCCAGTTGCGTGCGCTTGCCACCACATCGATTGAGGACGCGGGGACCGAGATATGCGTCGATCTGGGCGAGTTGCGCGGTCTGCACTATCACAGCGGCGTGGTGTTTGCCGTGTATGCGCAAGGGTGGTCGAACGCGCTCGCACTCGGCGGCCGTTATGACGAGATCGGCAAGGCGTTTGGCCGCGCGCGGCCGGCGACCGGGTTCAGTATTGATTTGCGCGAGATCGTGGCGAGCGCGCCGGCGGCGGAAATGCGTGAGGCGGTACTCGCGCCGTATTTGCCACATGACGCCGCATTGCAGCGTCGCATCGACGTGTTGCGCAAGGCGGGCGAGGTCGTCATCGTCGACCTGCCCGGACATGACAAGGCGCGCGATGAACTCGGCTGCAATCGCAAGCTCGCATTGCGTAATGGCAAATGGATAGTCGAGAAGTTGTAGCGCCGCAGATGTCGGCGGCTTTACCGTTGTAACGGATGGATCCGGCGTAGAGAGAGCAATGGCAAAAAACGTAGTCGTAATTGGCAGTCAATGGGGCGACGAAGGCAAGGGCAAGATTGTCGACTGGCTGACAGATCATGCGCAGGGCGTGGTGCGCTTTCAGGGCGGACATAACGCCGGGCACACCCTCGTGATCGGCGGCAAGAAAACCATTTTGCGCCTGATTCCCTCGGGCATCCTGCGTGACGGCATCGCGTGTTACATCGGCAATGGCGTCGTGTTGTCGCCCGATTCATTGCTCAAGGAAATCGGCGAACTCGAAAGTGCCGGCGTGGACGTCACGGGCCGGCTGCGCATCAGCGAGGCATGCCCGCTGATCCTGCCGTACCACGTGGCAATCGATCACGCGCGCGAAGCGGCCAAGGGCGCCGGAAAAATCGGCACGACCGGGCGCGGAATCGGGCCCGCCTACGAAGACAAGGTGGCGCGGCGCGCGATCCGTTTGCAGGATCTCATGCATCGCGAACGCTTCGCCGCCAAGCTGGGCGAAGTGCTCGATTATCACAACTTCGTGCTCAAGAATTATTTTCGCGCGGCGATCGTCGATTTTCAGAAAATTCTCGACGATACGCTGGCGCTTGCCGATCGCATCAAGCCGATGGTGGCCGACGTGCCGCGCATGCTTTATGAAGCCCAGAAGGCGGGCAAGAACCTGCTCTTCGAAGGTGCGCAGGGCACGCTGCTCGATGTCGACCACGGCACGTACCCGTTCGTGACCTCGAGCAATTGCGTCGCCGGCGCTGCGTGCGCGGGGGCTGGCGTGGGCCCGCACCTTCTGCACTACGTGCTCGGAATCACCAAGGCTTATACGACGCGCGTGGGTTCGGGGCCTTTTCCGACGGAACTCGAGGATGATATCGGCAGGCATCTGGCGGAGCGCGGTAACGAATTCGGGTCGGTGACCGGACGGCCGCGGCGCTGCGGCTGGTTCGATGCGGCAGCGCTTAAGCGTTCGATCCAGATCAACGGCATTTCCGGATTGTGCGTGACCAAGCTCGACGTGCTGGATGGCGTCGAGACGCTGCAGCTCGGCGTCGCCTACCGTCTTGGTGGCGAGCGGCTCGACCTCATGCCGTCGGGCGCCGAGGCGCTCGCGGAATGCGCACCGATTTACGAGGAAATCCCCGGGTGGTCGGGCAGTACGGTGGGGTTGACGCGCTATGAACAGTTACCGCAGGAGGCCCGGCATTACCTGCAGCGCATCGAGCAGATATGCGAAGTGCCGGTGGATATGATTTCGACCGGCGCCGAGCGCACAGAGACTATCGTGCGGCGGCATCCGTTTAAATGAAGCAGGATTCAGGAGTCGGGAATCAGGATTCGGCCTGGTGCTAAGATACCAGCGAGAAATCAACGGCTGAATCCGGAATCCTATATCCTGAATCCTAGTATTTGGTGCCCAGGAAGGGACTCGAACCCCCACAGTGTCGCCACCGCATGGACCTGAACCATGTGCGTCTACCAATTCCGCCACCTGGGCATAGAAGGCGGGCAAATTTAATCATTAAAGGCTCATTTGTCAAATGAAAACGCGAAAATCCCGCTCGCGCACGCGCGCTGATTCGCGCCCGCAGAGCAGCACCGCGTCACCGCGCAAAGCACGCAGCGCAAAGCAAATCAAGTCCGCACACCCGGCGCATTTTCCGCGCAGCGGCAGCGATCCCTTTCACGCGCGCGAAAGCAGTAACTATGCGGAACCGGTGCCGAGCCGTGAGTTGATACTCGAGACGCTCAACGCGCAGGGCGTGCCGGTCAGTCATGCGCAGCTCGAAACATTGCTCGGCATCAGCGACAGCGAGCGCGAGGGATTCGAGCGCAGGGTGTCCGCCATGCAGCGTGACGGCCAGATCATGCGTAACCGGCGCGATGCGATTTGCGTGGTCAGCAAACTCGACCTGGTTACCGGCGCCGTGCAGGGTCATCCGGACGGTTTTGGTTTTCTGGCGCGCGACGACGGCGGCCCCGACATGTTTCTCGGTCCGCACGAGATGCACAAGATCTTGCACGGCGATCGTGTCGCGGTGCGCGAGATCGGACTCGACCGCCGCGGCCGGCCCGAGGCGAAAATCGTCGAAGTGCTCGAGCACGTCAATCATCGCGTGGTGGGGCGCCTGCACAACGAACGTGGCGTCATGTTCGTGGTCGCCGAGAACAGGCGTATCAGCCAGGAACTGCTGGTGCCGCCGGGTGACGCGCTGAACGCCAAGCCGGGACAGGTCGTGGTTGCGGAAATCATCGAACAGCCCGGGCGTCACGTGCAGCCGATCGTGCGCGTGGTGGAAATTCTCGGCAACTATGCCGATCCGGGCATGGAAATCGAAATCGCGCTGCGCAAGCACGATCTGCCCTACGAATTTCCGCGCGCCGTGGAAAAAGCGTGTGCCGGTTTCAGCGGCAAGGTGACGGCGCAGGACTTGGCGGGTCGCGAGGACGTCCGCAAGTTGCCGCTGGTAACCATCGACGGCGAAACTGCGCGGGACTTCGACGATGCAGTCTATTGCGAACCGCGCGGCAAGGGTTTTCGTTTGCTGGTGGCGATTGCCGACGTCAGCCATTACGTATCCCACGGCGATGCGCTCGACCGCGAAGCGCGTAACCGCGGCAACTCGGTTTACTTTCCGCGCCGCGTGATCCCCATGCTGCCCGAGGTGCTGTCGAACGGACTGTGTTCGCTCAATCCTGAAGTCGACCGCTTGTGCATGGTGTGCGACATGAACATCGACGCTCACGGCGATGTCACCGATTACCGGTTTTATCCGGCGGTGATGTGGTCGCACGCACGGTTTACGTATACCGTGGTGGCCGACATACTGGCGGCGCCGCAGGGTGCGGCGGCAAAGGAGCATCGCGCGCTGGTGCCGCACCTGGCCCATCTTTACCGGCTTTACCAGGTATTGGTCAAATCGCGCGCGAAGCGCGGCGCGATTGATTTCGAGACCATCGAAACGCAGATGATATTCGACGCGCAGGGCAAGATCGAGCGCATCGTGCCGGTAGAGCGCAACGATGCGCATCGCATAATCGAGGAATGCATGCTCGCGGCGAACGTGTGCGCGTCCGACATCCTGCGCGGCCACGAGCATTCCGCGCTCTACCGGGTACACCAGGGGCCGACGCCTGAACGACTGCTCGGGTTGCGTGAGTTCCTGAAAGGCTTCGGGCTCGAGCTCGGCGGCGGCGATACACCGCACGCCAACGATTACGCGAAAGTGCTCGAGCGGGTCAAGGGGCGTCCCGATGCCCAATTATTGCAAACGGCAATGCTGCGCTCGCTGCGCCAGGCTGTTTACAGCCCCGACAACCTCGGGCACTTCGGGCTTGCGTACGAGGCCTACACCCACTTCACTTCACCGATCCGGCGCTACCCCGATCTGCTGATACACCGGGCGATCAAGGCGGTACTCAGGAAGAAGCGCTACGAGCCCGGCAACTGGCACGAGCTCGGCACGCAATGCTCGCAAACCGAGCGTCGGGCGGACGAGGCCACGCGCGACGTCGATGCGTGGCTGAAATGCTATTACATGCGCGACCGCGTCGGCGATGTGTTTGACGGCACCATCAGCTCGGCGGTGGCGTTCGGCATATTCGTCGCGCTGGATGGTGTTTACGTCGAAGGTCTGGTGCATGTATCCGATCTCGGCAGCGACTATTTTCACTTTGACGCCGCGAAACACCAGTTGATCGGCGAGCGCACCGCAAAGCGTTATCGGCTGGGCGATCGCGTGCGAGTACGCGTGGTGCGCGTGGACATCGAGTCGAGCAAGATCGATTTCGTTTTGGAAGAAAGCGGCGCCGCCAAGTCGTCGCGCCCGACAATGAAAGCGAGGCGAAAATAATGCCACGCTTTGTCGCGCGGGAACCCTGCTCGCGTGGTGCCAATGGCTGAAGGTCACATCGTCTACGGCTTTCACGCGGTGATCAGCCGGTTGCGTCAACACGCGGCGAGCGTGCAGGAGATTTATCTTGACGCCACGCGCAACGATGTGCGTGCGCAGGACATCATGAAGCTCGCCGCCAGTCACGGCGCGCGCATCATGAGCGTAGATACGCAGCGCCTCGACGGCTTAACCGGCCATGCGCGCCACCAGGGCGTCGCGGCGCGCGTGCTCGCGGCGGCACTGAAGCACGATCTGCACGATGTGCTTGAAAATACCGGCGGCCCGGCTTTACTGCTCGTGCTCGACGGCATACAGGATCCGCACAACCTGGGTGCGTGTTTGCGTGTCGCCGATGCATTCGGCGTGCACGCCGTAATCGCCCCCAAAGACCGTGCCGTGGGAATCACGCCGGTGGTGTCCAAGGTCGCGAGCGGTGCTGCTGAAACCGTTCCCTACATCGCGGTGACCAATCTCGCGCGCACGATGCGTGAATTGAAAGCTCTCGGCATCTGGATTGTCGGGGCCGACGAGAACGGACCCGCCAGCCTGTATGATGCCAGGCTCACCGCGGCCATGGCGTGGGTTTTCGGTGCCGAGGGCGAGGGCATGCGGCGGCTCACGCGCGAGCATTGCGACGAGCTTGTGCGCATCCCGATGAGCGGTAGCGTGGAGAGTCTCAATGTATCGGTCGCGAGCGGCGTGTGTCTCGGCGAAACTTTTCGCCAGCGCGCCGAGGCCGGGGTCAAAACGTTAAAAACCCCGCCGGCTTAGTACTTTAGTCTTAGCCGGCGGGTCTTTGATTTGTACCATAATTTACACCCGCAACGGCCTGCGGTAGGTGTAGAATAGCCGATGAGGAGAAACAGGCTAGCGAAGGGGCATGATGCCAATCCAGTGCCGCATTAGACAGTCGCCGCTCAAGGGCACCGCGATTTCGATTGCAGTTGCGGCGTGTTTCTCGGTCTCTGTGCAGACCGCGCTTGCCAATCCGACCGGCGCCACGGTGGCGAGCGGGACCGCGACCATCAGTTCGCAGGGCAACGTTCTCTCGGTCACCAATTCGCCGGGCGCCATTATCAACTGGCGCGCTTTTTCGATCGGCACCAACGAGATTACGCGTTTCATCCAGCAGTCCGCCGCCAGTTCCGTTCTTAATCGCGTAGTCGGGGTCGACCCGTCGGTCATTCTCGGCGTGCTGCAGTCGAATGGCCGCGTGTTCCTGATCAATCCGAATGGCATTTTGTTCGGCGCCGGCGCGCAAATCGACGTCGCGGGCCTGGTGGCTTCGACGCTCAATCTGTCGAACGCCGATTTTCTCGCCGGACGGGTGCGCTTCACCGATACGCCGGGCGCCGGCAGCATCAATAACCAGGGCGCGATCACGACGCCGAACGGCGGCCAGGTTTACCTGATCGCGCCCGACGTGCAAAACAGCGGCATCATCACCAGCGCGCAGGGTGAAGTGATACTGGCGGCGGGCCGCACCGTTTCACTGGTCGATGCCGGCACGCCGAATCTGCGCGTTGAAATCACCGCGCCGGATACGCAGGCGGTCAACGTCGGTCAGATCGTCGCCAACAGCGGCAAGATCGGGATTTATGCCGCACTGATCAAGAACAGCGGAACCATCCGTGCCGACGGCGTGGTCGTCGGTGCGAGCGGCGAGATTCTGCTGAAGGCCACCCAGAACGTAACGCTCGATTCAGGCAGTGTTGTTTCAGCAAGCGGTGCAGAGGGCGGCAGGGTTACGATTCAATCCGCTGACACCACGCTCGTGTCCGGCACGGTTGACGCGACCGGCGGTCAAGGACGGGGCGGCACGATACAATTACTCGGCAACCAAGTCGGGCTGGCCGGCAATACCACGATTGACGCCTCGGGCCATACTGGCGGCGGCGTGATACTGGTTGGCGGCGAGACTCAAGGCGCCGATCCCAACGTTCAGAATGCGCAATTCACCACGGTTGCGAGCGGCGCAAACCTGCTGGCGGATGCGGGACAAACCGGCGACGGCGGCAGGGTTATCGTATGGTCGGACGATACAACGCGGTTCGATGGCCACATCAGTGCGCGTGGCGGCATCCGAGCGGGCGACGGCGGCTTTGCCGAGGTATCCGGGAAGCAGCACCTGGCGCTCACGGGATTCGCGGATCTGCGCGCTCCGAACGGCAGGGCGGGCACGCTGCTGCTCGATCCCGGCACGGTCACCATCTGCCACTTGCTGGGCAGTTGTGCCACAACCCAATCCGGGCTTGATACCTTTTCCGACGATTACATCAGCACCCAGTTAGGTTTTGGCAATCTGACGATCACGACCGCCAGCGCGAGCGCCGGACCGCAGGATATCAATTTCGTCGATCCTTCAATTTCCATCAACTGGAGCAATTCCAACTGGCTGACCTTCGTTGCCGGCAACAACATCAACCAGCAGGGACTTATCACCGGCGGTCCTTCCAGTGATGTAGTGCTCATCGCGAATGCCGGCAATTTGACGATGGGCGGCAGCGTCACCGCTGGTAGATACGCGATTCTGCGCGCGACTGCGGGCGCGATCATAGACGGCAATGGCGCCGCGAACAATGTCACCGCCCAATATCTGGAAGCGGCCGCCGCCCATGGCATCAACCTCGATACTGCCATCAGCGGCGCCTCGCCGAGCTATGTCCAGGCGACCAACAGCACTTCCGGCAATATTTTGTTGCGAAACAGCACTCCCTCGGCAATCATCCAGACTATTCACAACGCGGGCGGCAACAACATTCTGTCCGGGCTGGGAACCGACAGCCAAAGTAATATCCTTACCGGCGGCGTCGTTATTCATGGCGACTGGCCGGGCCCTTCCGGCTCCGGCGGTCAATCGACGACTTCGGTGTTGAATCCGCATTACACTTTCACGACGGGCGGCGGCGGAACGACGATCCTGCTGA
>JANNPG010000450.1:0-7749 GCA_031399805.1 Betaproteobacteria bacterium
CAATTCAATCTCATTACCTGGAACATCCAGTGGGGACGCGGTTGCGACGGCGTCGTCGATCTGCGGCGCATTGTCGATACGGCGCGCGGGCTGGCGGACTTCGACGTGCTGTGCCTGCAGGAAGTCGCCAGCAACTGGCCCGGGCTGCCCGGCAGCGCGGGGGAGGACCAGCCGGCGCTGCTCGCGCAACTGCTGCCGGGCTATACGCCGTTGTATGGCATTGCCACTGACGTATTGGCCGCCGACGGTTCGCCTGCGAACAGTAAGCAGGGCTCCCGCTTGCGGGATGCGAACGTCCGTGAGTCTGGCGCAGCGCCGTCGAGCGCAGGCGTTGCATCCGTCCCCGGGGTCACATCCCTTAAACTGACCCGTGTTCCGCCCTGCGACGGCGCGCGAAGGCTGTTCGGCAATATGATCCTGTCGCGGCTGCCGGTGGTGCAGGCGTTTCGGCACCTGTTGCCGTGGCCGGTCGATCCTGGCGTGACGAGTATGCAACGCGCGCTGGTCGAGGCGGTGATCGAGACGCCGTTCGGCGCGCTGCGCGTCATGACAACGCATCTCGAATACTACTCGGGGCTGCAACGCGCAGCGCAGGTCGAGCGCATTCGTGAACTGCACGCGGAAAGCGCACTGCGCGCCCGCGACGAACGTGTGGTGGACGATTCCAGCGGGCCGTTTCGCAGCATGCGCCGCGCGGCCTCCGCGATACTCACGGCGGATTTCAACTTTCGTCCCGACGATCCGCTGCATGACCGCCTGACTGCGCCCTGCGCGGATGGCGTGCCGGCGTTTCGCGATGCATGGCAGGCGCTCAATCCCGGCGTGCCGCATCCGCCGTCGCTGGGGCTCTTTGATCGCAAACAGTGGCGTGAAGCGTTCTGCTGCGATTTTGTTTACGTCACCGCAGACCTGTGTCCGCGCATCGCAGGCGTGCGCGTCGATCAGGAGACCGCGGCGTCGGATCACCAGCCGGTGGTGCTAACGCTGAACGGCGACGCGTGCTGATCTGTTTTTCGTAGCGGAGCGGCAAGGCAGGCGGCAACGTCATGCAGTATCACCTGTGGTCGGGCTATGCGATCCTGACGCTGGTCTTGTTTCGTCTGGCGTGGGGATTCTGAGGCAGCAGCAGCACGCGGTTTACCGGTTTCGTGCATGGTCCGCGCGCGGTATTCGTCTACCTGCGCACGCTGCCGCAGGATTTGGCAAGCGCGCCAAACTGAACTTTGGTGGCATCGAAGTTGCCGCCTGACGATTGCTCAACAGTGGGCAGGCAGAATTATTCCACGCCCCGGATATCTTTTGCCCGCGCGCGTTTCAACGCGCCTTGCCGCTGCTTGGATTCCACGCGCCGCCGTTTGGCGCCCGCGCTGGGTTTCGTTTTCCGGCGCGGTTTCGGCGCATGCAGAGCGCCGCGGATCAGGCCCGCCAGCCGTTCGCGCGCGTCCGCGCGGTTCTGCGCCTGGGTGCGAAAGCGCTGGGCGGTGATCATCAGTTCGCCGGCGGTGTTGATGCGTTTGCCGGCGAGTTTTATCAGACGTGCCCGCACGTCCCACGGCAGGGACGGCGACGCGTAGACGTTAAAGCGCAATTGCACCGCAGTCGAAACTTTGTTTACGTTCTGCCCGCCCGGGCCGGACGCGCGCACAAACTGTTCAGCGAGTTCTGCCTCATTGATGACGATATCGGATGTAATTCTGAGCACGGCGATGAGTTTATTCAGGTTTGATCCCGGCGGCTTTGACGACTTTGCCCCATTTCAGCATTTCCGCGCGCAGAAATACCGCCAGTTCGTCAGGCGTGTTGCCGGCGGCGTCAGCACCCGCGCTGACGAGGATATCCCTGACCCTGGCCGCACGCAGGCTTTCTACCAGCGCGGCATTGATTCTGAGCACGATATCGCGCGGCGTGGTGCCGGGCGCGAGCAGTGCGTTCCACGATGTCGCCTCGTATCCGGCGACACCGGCTTCGTTGATCGTCGGCACGTCGGGCAGCGTCGCCGAACGCGCCGCCCCGGTCACGCCCAGCGCGCGCAAGCGGCCGGATTTTACTGGTGGCACGGCGGCGGCAATCGGCACGAACGTCATCGCAACATGACCGCCCATCACCTCGGCAACCGCGGGTGCGGCGCCCTTGTAAGGGATGTGCGCGATATCGGCGCCGGTCATGGTATTGAACAGCACCAGCGCGAGATGGTTCGAACTGCCCACACCCGCCGATGCGGAATTGAGCATGCCGGGCCGCGATTTGGCGAGAGCGAGAAGCTGCGCAACCGAGCGCGCCGGCAGCGCCGGATGCACCACGAGCACGTTGCTCATGGTGACGACGAGGCTTACCGGCGCGAGATCGCGTGTCAGGTCGTAGGCAAGTTTCGCGTAGAGTGCGGGGCTGCTTGTCAGCGCGGTCGTTCCCATGAGAAGCGTGTAGCCATCGGGGGCGGCGCGCGCAACGGCTTCAGCGCCGATGTTGCCGCCGGCGCCGGGGCGGTTCGAAACGACGACGGGTTGCTTCCACATTTCGCTCATTTGCTGGGCGACAGCGCGTGCGACAAGGTCGACCGACCCGCCGGCTGGGAAGGGTGCGATCAGCGTGACGGCTTTCTCGGGATAATTTTGCGCCACCGCGGCGCTCGCGGCCAGCGCGAGGGCACAAGCTGTTGCCGGCAGATATCGCATGCGGCAGGCGCCTTCCGTGAGCGATGAAATGTTGCGATGGGCGCAGTCAGGACACAAAATGCGCATCGGTAGAGAATTGTAGCCGCGGCGCAGCGCCGCAACAAGCGTCGAGTACGGTGCGTGCTAAAATTCGCGGCGCAGGTGCGCACCATCCGTCGACTCACCGCGGGCGCCCCCGCGTTAGCCGGCGTGCGGGAAGCTGACCATTGATGACTGGAGTACGCGCATGAACTTGCAGTTAACGCCACGTCTGGGCTACCTGGCCGGATTTTTCGCGTGCGCCGGGTTGCTCGCGTTCTCGCTCTACCTGCAATATTACGAGTATCAGAGTCCGTGTCCGCTGTGCATCCTGCAGCGGGTCGCGTTTATCGCGTTGATGGCCGTGTTTCTGGTTGGCGCGCTGCACGGCCCGCGCCGGGCCGGCGCGTATGTTTACAGCACGCTGCTCGCCATCATCAGCGTCACTGGCGCCGGCATCGCTACCCGCCACGTATGGTTGCAGAATCTACCGAAGGACAAGGTGCCGGAATGCGGTCCGGGGCTCACCTATATGCTCGACAAATTTCCGCTGTTCGACGTATTAGGGAAAGTTTTTCGCGGTTCGGGCGAGTGCGCGGAAGTTGGCTGGACATTGTTCAAGCTGTCGATTGCCGGGTGGTCGCTGGTGTGGTTTATCCTGCTCGGCGCGCTTGCAGTCTATATTGCAGCGGCCGCGCGCAAGCGCTAAGCGCGGGAACAAAAAAACGCTGTGTGGCTATGCGGAGATATCCGGCGTGAGCTGCCGTTCCAGGTGCGAAATCTGGTCCTTCACCAGCAGTTTTTTCTTTTTGAGCCGCTGTAACTGCAATTGATCCTGGCCGGGTTTTTCCGCCAGCTTGGCAATGACGTCGTCCAGATCGCGGTGTTCGAGATTCAGTTCGTTGATGCGTTGCTTGAGAGACTCGATTTCAGTCTGCATGGGCAGGCCCCTCCATCCAGATAGTAAGAAAAGTATAGACCTAAACCGGGAACGGTCAAATACTTTTGCGGCGAACCCGCAGGGGTGGCAGTATGTGCGGGATAAGCTGATGTTTTTTCGTGGATTAGAATTTGACTGACCGGTACGCCGCGTTACTCGGGGAGGATTATGGCAAGCAGCATTACCGTCAACGGCAGGACGCACAGCGTAGACGCCGACGGCGAAACGCCACTGCTGTATGTCCTGCGCAACGATCTGAAACTCAAGGGCGCGCGCTTCGGTTGCGGGCTCGGTGTCTGCGGCGCGTGCACCGTCGTCATCGACGGCAAGGCCGTGCAGTCATGCGATATTTCGCTCGCCGCGGTCGCCGGCAAACGCATCACGACGATAGAAGGCATAGGCGGCATCGGAAACATGCATGCGCTGCAGCGCGCATTCGTTGCCGAGCAGGCGGCGCAATGCGGTTACTGCACGAGCGGGATTATCATGACGGCCTATGCGTTGCTCGCGCACAACGCGCATCCGAGCGAGACGGAAATACGCGAAGCGCTGGACGGCAACCTATGCCGTTGCGGGACTCATGTGCGGATACTGCGCGCGATACAGCGCGCCACTGAGGCAGTCCGATGAACGCGCCGCGCAAGCTTCCGGGCAATCTCGAAACCAATCGCACGCTCGATCGCTGGCTGCGCATCAACCGCGACGGCACGGTCACCGTTTATACCGGCAAAGTCGAGATCGGGCAGGGCATATTGACCGCGCTCACGCAGGTGGTCGCCGACGAACTCGACGTCGCGCTGGAACGCGTACGGCTGCAGCCGGCGAACACTTTGAGCGGCCCCAACGAAGGCATTACGTCGGGCAGCCGTTCCATCGAAGAGAGCGCGGTTGCATTGCGTTATGCGTGTGCCGAGGTGCGCGAATTGCTGTTGCAGCGCGCGGCGGCGAAGTTGGGCGATTCTCTGGAAAAGGTCACGGTCGCCGATGGCGTGGTTACAGGCCCCGGCGGCGCGGTAAGCTATTGGGAGATTGCCGACGACGACATGCTCAAACGCGAAGCAACCGCGCAGACGGCGCCGAAGCCCGCCGCCCAGCACCGGTACATCGGTGCCGCGCTGCACCGCCGCGATTTGCCGGCGAAGATCGCCGGTGTTGCCTCGTATGTGCAGGACATGGACCTGCCCGGCATGCTGTATGGTCGCGTCGTGCGCCCGCCCGCGTATGCGGCGCGACTGACGGCGCTCGACGTTGCTGAGACGCAGGCGATGCCGGGTGTGGTCGCGGTCGTGCGCGACGGCAGCTTTCTCGGCGTCGTCGCGGCGCGCGAGGAACAGGCGATACGCGCGGCGCGCTGTCTTGCACGCTGCGCGCGATGGCATAACGACACGGCGCTGCCCGCGGATATGACGCCCGGCGAATACCTGCTGCGGCAGCCGGCGGCGGACGCGGTAATCAGCGAAAAGTCCGATGCGGCGGTCAAGCAGCGCGGCGCAATGAAATTGTCCGCAACTTACACGCGGCCTTATATCGCACATGCGTCGATGGGGCCGTCGTGCGCGGTCGCGCAATTCGAAGGCGGTCGTTACCAAGTGTGGACCCACAGCCAGGGCATACATCCATTGCGCCGCGAGATGGCAAAGGCGCTGGGTGTCGCGGCAGACAATCTGACCATCACGCACGCGGACGGCGCCGGCTGCTATGGTCACAATGGCGCCGACGACGTTGCGCTCGACGCGGCGCTGCTCGCCCGCGCCGTAGCGGGGCGTCCGGTGCAGGTGCAGTGGATGCGCGAGGACGAATTCGCGTGGGAGCCGTACGGCTCTGCCATGCTCGTCAAGACCAGTGCCGAGCTCGATGCGGGTGGCGCTATCGTCGATTGGCAGATGGACGTGTGGAGCTATCCGCACAGCACGCGTCCGGAAGGCAAAGATGGGGTGAATCTTGTCGCCGCGTGGCATCTCGCACAACCCAAGCCTGCCGCGACGCCGGCGGATCCGCCGCTGCCGGGGGGCGGCAGCCACCGCAACGCGATTCCGCTTTACGATTTCCCCAATCAGCGCGTGACCAACCATTTGATCACGCATTCGCCGTTACGCGCGTCCGCGTTGCGCGCGCTGGGCGCGCATGCCAATGTGTTTGCCATCGAGTCGTTCATGGACGAGCTCGCAGCCGCGGCCGGCGCCGATCCGGTCGAATTCCGCTTGCGTCATCTCAAGGATACGCGTGCGCGCGCGGTCATCGAGGCGGTTGCGCAAAAATCCGGGTGGACGCCCGGCGCGCTGAGTGATGGCTCGCGCGGCCGCGGCATCGGGTTCGCGCGCTACAAGAACCTCGGGTGCTACGTGGCGATTGTCGCGGAAGTCGATGTCGAGGCGGAATTGCGCGTCACGCGGGCGTGGGCGGCGGTCGACGTCGGGCTCGTGGTCAATCCCGACGGCGTTATCAACCAGATCGAAGGGGGCGTCATCCAGGCCGCAAGCATGACGTTGAAGGAGCAGGTCACGTTCGACCGCGAGCGCGTGACGTCGCGCACGTGGGACGACTATCCGGTCCTGAAGTTTACCGAGGCGCCGCAGGTCGAAGTAACGCTCGTCAATCGGCCGGATCTCGCGCCGGTGGGCGCCGGCGAGGGGTCGACCGGCCCGACTGCGGCGGCCATCGCCAACGCAGTTGCCGCGGCGCTGGGTGCACGCGTGCGCGACATGCCAATAACTCGCGAGCGCGTGATTGCCGTGCTCGCGTAATCCTGGCGCAAGAAAAACGCCGCGGTCTGCCGCGGCGTTTTTGTGGCTGCTAAAGAAATTGCGGCAACACCGGGGGAGGAGGGGATCCCGGCATTGCCGCCGCCGCCGCGAGGCGGCGCCTTAAATCAATGTGGCGAGTGCGTAGACTCGTCCCAGAAAGGCGTCCACGTCCACCGTCGACATGTCGTCGGGCAGTTCGGGGCTCGGCGTCGCCGAGGTCGTTTCGGGTACTATTTGTAGCACCGCAGGATTCCAGTTTGCGTGCATGATTTCATCGCCATAAGTGCCGTTTCTGAGCCACTCGACCGGCGCCGAATTAGCCGCCCTGAACTCGTCCATGTAGATCACCATATTCGCCTCCGCATCCCGCTCGGTTGCTCTGTGGTCGATTACGAGCAAGTTACGGGCCAAGTAACGGAAGTGCTCGTATGTGGATTCAGAAAAGTAAATTAACCTGTTGTTTTAATTATAAGTATAGTTGTAATGGGGAGTTCGGGACGCTTACGCTACAAGCACGGGCGGGGCAGGATGGCCGTCGACATGACGACAGTCCGCCGACGGCCGCTACAATCGGCAACGGGATCACGACATGCCCCGCATGCATGACCTGTGTCAGGTCATGCTGAAACGCGCTATTACATATTCGGATAGTTCGGCCCGCCGCCGCCTTCGGGCGTCACCCACACGATGTTCTGCGTCGGATCCTTGATGTCACAGGTTTTGCAGTGGACACAGTTTTGCGCATTTATCTGCAAACGGGGATTTTCCCCGTTTGCATCGCGCACGATTTCATACACCCCCGCAGGGCAGTAGCGCTGCTCGGGTGCATCGTATAACTTCAGGTTGACGTTGACCGGCACCGACGCGTCTTTCAGCGTCAGGTGGCAGGGCTGGTCTTCGCCGTGGTTGGTGTTGGAGATGAATACCGACGACAGCCGGTCGAAGGTCAGCACGCCGTCGGGTTTCGGGTAGGCGATCGGCGCAACCTCGGTTTTTTCCCTGAGCGTTTCATGGTCGGCGTGCTGATGATGCAGCGTCCACGGCGCGCGCCCCCCGAATACCACTTGGTCGATGCCGACCATCAACGTGCCGGTGTAGAGCCCTTTGCTCATCCACGGTTTGAAGTTGCGTGCGCGATGCAGTTCGTCGTACAGCCAGCTCGCCTTGAATGTTTCGGGATAACTCGTCAGCTCATCGCCCGCGCGTCCCGTGCGCACCGCGTCGAACGCCGACTCGGCAGCGAGCATGCCGGACTTGATCGCGCAGTGGGTGCCCTTGATGCGGGACGCATTGAGGAAGCCCGCATCGTCGCCAATCAGGCAGCCGCCGGGAAATATGAGCTTGGGCAGCGCCTGCAGCCCGCCGGCGGTGATCG
>JANNPG010000220.1:0-5946 GCA_031399805.1 Betaproteobacteria bacterium
CCACCGGCGCGAAATCCTTGACGGGATCGAACGGCACTTTCGCGAACAACGGGTTAATGACGACGGTGCTCGCGGTCGCCATCACCAGCGTATAGCCGTCGGGCGCAGAGCGCGCCGCCATTTCGGTGCCTATCGTTCCCGCCGCACCTGCGCGATTGTCGACGACGACGGATTGCTTCCAGATTTCAGTCAGCGGTTCGCTGATCAGGCGGGCGACGATGGACGCGCCGCCGCCTGGTGCGAACGGCGCAATCAGCCGAATGGGTTTCGACGGATAGCCGGGCGCGCCCGTTTGCGGCTGCGCCCACATCGAACTCGATGCGATCGCCAGCGTGAGCATGGCAATTAGTGTGCAATGCTCGCGCCGCAATTCCGGGATGTTTTCCATAGGGGTGCAAAGGCTTCCGAACGGGTGCGATTTAAGAGCCCACTTTATTTGCGAGCGGCAA
Source organism: Betaproteobacteria bacterium (assembly GCA_031399805.1). GTDB lineage: Bacteria > Pseudomonadota > Gammaproteobacteria > Burkholderiales > SG8-41 > PALSA-1004. The sequence goes on from JANNPG010000220.1 coordinate 450, forward strand.
CCGGATGATTTTAACAATGATAAACCGCTTTCCCGGCACCGGAAAAAATCTATCAAATTGGCAGATTTGCATTCCCCATTTTTTCGGCCTTAAATGTCCTTGGCATGTGCACTTTGCACGTGACGTAGGCCATGCGGGGGTACTTCACGATGCCGTACGCGTATTTGACCGACTCGAATTTGTCTGACGATCTGTGGACGATACGCATCGTCGCCCATTGAACGGGATATCAATGCGATGGCTGAATCCGACATCAAGCATCACGTCGCCGAACCGAAGGTTCTCGACAAGATCGCCAAGGCCGGTCCGGCGAAAGAACCTGCGGCCGCGATGCAGGACGAGCACAGGCCGGCGCGCGTCGCGGTATTCGTCACCCACGGCATGGGACAGCAGGCGCCGTTCGAGACCCTGGACCTCGTAGCGCAGGGGCTGATTACAGCAGCGGGCGGCGTTACGACGCCGGTTGTCGCGCGCACCGTGCGCTCGGATGCGATCGATCTTCAGCGGCTGGAGTTCGGCATTCACGACAAGCACGGCGGCGACGCGGAAATCCATGTCTACGAAGCCTATTGGGCGCCCCTCACTGAGGGGCAGGTGAACCTCAAGGACGTCACGCGTTTTCTGTTCGCGGCCGGCTGGAACGGCATTGCGAATTCACTGGATGATTTCGAGCGCTGGATGTTCGATAAACCGGTCAAGTTCGGACTGCACGTTCGCACGACGCTCCAGCTGCTTGCGACACTCGGAGTAGTCCTTTCGCTCGTGGTGATGAACGCGCTTATCGCCATCGTGGCCGGCGCGCGTATTTTCGTGCACAACAGCGCGCAGCCATGGCCGGGAGACGAACTGCTCCTCGAATTGAATACCGTGATGGCGGGATTTTTGATCGTTTCCATCGCGTGCGGCGCGGCGCTGTGGCTTGCACTCAAGCTTCGTCCACAGCAGTCGGGCGCTTCGCTGGCATGGCGTGGCCTCACCGCCCTCCTGCAACTCCTGTTCTGGGCGTGGATTGCAATCACCATTCTGTCGGGCGCCGCCTTCGTCCTCGCCCTCGCGGCCGACCAGTTTGGCTTCGACGTGAGCTGGTTGCGGGCGTGCCCGGCCTTCGCCGGCAATGAATGGCTGTGGATGTGGGTGTTGTTAATCGGCGTTTCCAGTGTAGTCCGGCAATTCCTGAACCAGTATATGGGCGACGTGGCCGCCTATGTCTCATCGCACACGCTGGATCGATTCAGCCAGTTGCGCTGGACCATCAAGAAGACCGTGTTCGACAAGGCACGTGCAGTCTATTCGGCTGGCGACGCAAACGGAAACTATCTGTACGATCGCGTCGCCATCGTCGGGCACTCGCTGGGCTCGGTCATCTCGTACGACACGCTCAACGCGCTGCTCAACGACGATATCCAGGCACAGAACGCACCGAACGATCCCAAAGCGTTAGTCCTGGCGATTGCGGATCGCACCAAGCTGCTGCTGACGTTCGGCTCCCCGCTCGACAAGGTTGCGTTCCTGTTTGCCCGAAACAACGCAACCGACCACCAGCGCGCGCTCGCCACCACGGTGCAGCCCTTGATTCAGGACTACGCCCGATTCCGGAAAACCCAGTGGATCAACGTCTATTCGTCGCGGGACATCATCAGCGGCAAGCTCAAGTTCTTTGACGACCCCGCTCTTCCCGCAAACACAAAAGGAACAATTGAACCGGTGGAGGATCCGGACGCGCTGATCCCGGTCGTTGCACATGTCGAGTATTGGCAGAACCCGACACTGTTTGCCCATCTCTACAAAAACTTCTGATGGGACTGAGCAATAACCAGAATCGCTAATGCGTCATCTCGTCATAACTTAAAAGCGTGCGTTCTACCGCACCACCGATTCCCAGATCTTCCTCAACCGCTTCACCGACACCGGGTAAGGCGTCTTAAGCTCCTGCGCAAACAGCGATACGCGCAACTCCTCGATCTGCCAGCGGAAATCCTCCAGCCGCGTATCAATGGCACCGGCTTTGCGCAATTTATCGCTGCGCTCCTGATAGAGTTTCGCGAGTTCTGCAATGCTTGCCGCGTGCTTCTCGTCACGCTCCGGATTGCCCGGAAACTTGTCGAGACGTATCGACATCGCCTTCAAATAACGCGGCAGATGCTGGAGCTGCTCCCACGGCGTTGCGCTGAAGAATCCCTTGTAGACCAGCCGCTGCAATTGCGCGCGCAGGTCGGCGGCGATGCGATTGAGCGCTGACGGCATGCTGCCCAGCCGCAGGCTCGCGCGATGATGTTCTTCGGCGATTGCCGCAAACATCCGGCAAGCCGCCTCGCGTACTGCCGGCAGGCGGGTGCGCGCGCGCTGCTTTTGCGCTGCGTATTCAGTTTCATTGCGCGGCAACGCGTCGTCGCCGATGAATGCGCGGTCGCAGATCGCCGTGACCAGATCAGCTTTCAGATCGTCCGCATTTGCGATGCCGCGCAACTGCATCACCGCCTGCGTCAGGCCCGGCAGCGTCTTGTCGAGCTGCTTCATCTGCTCTTTGAGCTCGATGCGCAGCAGCCGGCGTACGCCCGCGCGCATCGAGGCGTCCGCGGCGGCGCGGGTATCGAAGAGCCGGATCGCCACACTTTCGCCCTCGTCCACCAATGCAGGATAGCCGGTGAGCTTGCGCCCTGCGCGCTCGAACGAAATCTGTTCCGGCACGTCGCCGCAGTCCCACGACGTCAGTCCCGTGCGTTCAATGCCGGGCTCGGCTTTCGAGAACGTGAGCTGCGCTGCCGGGCCGAGCTGGGCCTTGAGCGCATTGAGATCGCGCCCCGTCGCGAGTTCGCGGCCCGCATCGTCGATGACGCGGTAGTTCATCCTGAGGTGGGCGGGAATGTCGGCGTCGTCCCAGATGTCAGCCGAAATGATTTCGCCGCTGCGCATCTTGACGTAATGCGCGAGCGCCGCCGGGAGCGCCGCGCCCGAAGGTTTGTCCTCTTCACCCTTCGCCCTTCCCCCTTCCCCCCCGATTTCCCGATCGTACTCATCGAGAAATCGGGTCACCTGGTCCTGCAGCGGCAATAACTGCTTGCGGATCGCTTTGGGCAGCGCCTTGAAGTAAGCCGCGATTTTTTCACGGATGAGGCCCGGCACCAGCCACTCGAAGGTTACTGAGTCAAGCTGGTTCAGGAGCGCCAACGGCACCGTCACCGTAACGCCGTCGAGCGGATGGCTGGGCTCGAAGCGGTAGCGAAGCTTCAACTGGATGCCGTCCACGGTCAGTTGTTCCGGAAATTGCTCTTCGGTGACACCCGCCGCGTTCTGGCGCATCAGGTATTCGCGCGTCATGAACAGACGCTTGGGGTTGGTGCGTTCGGCTTCTTCCCGCCATTTATCGAAACCGGCGCCGTTGTAGATGTCCGGCGGCACCAGCGCGTCGTAGAAACGGAATATCGTCTCCTCGTCGACCAGCACGTCGCGGCGGCGCGCCTTGTGCTCGAGCTCCTGCACTTCCTTGACGAGCCGCTGGTTGTGCGCGAAGAACGATGCGCGTGTCTCGTAGTTGCCTGCGGTCAGCGCCTGCCGGATGAATATTCCGCGCGCTTCAACCGGGTTGAGCGGACCGTAGTGGACGCGCCGCTTGGCGACTATGGTCAGTCCGTAGAGCGTGACGCGCTCAAACGCCGTCACCATCGCGCGTTCTTTTTCCCAATGCGGATCGAAGTAGTGCCGCTTGATCAGGTGGCCGGACATCGCCTCCAGCCATTCGGGCTCTATCTTCGCGACACAACGCGCGTAGAGCCGCGTCGTCTCGGCGACTTCGGCAGCGACCACCCACTTGGGCTTTGCCTTGCGCAATACCGAGCCGGGGAAGATCGCGAATTTGATGGCGCGGGCGCCCAAGTATTCGTCGCCCTCCTCCGACTTGAAACCGATGTTGCCGAGCAGGCCCGCGAGCAGCGCGCGGTGGATCTGCTCGTAGGTCGCGGGTGTTGCGTTGACGTGCATTTTCAATTCACCGACGAGCGCGTGCAGCTGGCCGTGGATGTCGCGCCATTCGCGCAGCCGCCGGTGCGAGAGAAACGATGCGTGCAACAGGTCGATCAGCTTGCGGTTCGATTTCTTGTGCTTCACCGCCTCGGCGAAAAAATCCCACAGTTTCAGATAAGCCATGAAGTCCGAGCGGTCGTCGGCGAAGCGCTCGTGCGCCTTGTCGGCCGCTTCGGCGCGCTCGAACGGGCGCTCGCGCGGGTCCTGCACCGACAACGCGGAGGCGATGATCAGGATTTCGGCGAGGCAGTTCTGCTCTTTCGCCGCGAGGATCATGCGCGCGACGCGCGGATCGATCGGAAACTTCGCGAGCTGCCAACCCACGTCGGTCAGCGCGTTCCCGTCGTCCACCGCGCCGAGTTCGGCGAGCAGTTGATAGCCGTCGGCGATCATGCGCGAACTCGGCGCCTCGAGGAAAGGGAAGCGCTCCACCTCGCCGATCTTGAGCGACTTCATGCGCAATATCACCGCTGCGAGCGAGGTGCGCAGTACTTCCGGATCGGTGAACTCCGGGCGCGCGGCGTAGTCGTCCTCCGCGTAGAGCCGCACGCAGATGCCCGCCGCGACCCGCCCGCAGCGGCCGGCGCGCTGGTTGGCCGACGCGCGCGAAATCTTCTCGATCTGAAGTTGCTCGACCTTGTTGCGATAGCTATAGCGGTTGACGCGCGCAAGGCCGGTGTCGATCACGTAGCGTATGCCCGGCACCGTAAGCGAAGTCTCGGCAACGTTGGTCGCGAGCACGATGCGGCGCGCGCCGTGCGGCTTGAACACGCGATCCTGCTCCTCGAACGACAGCCGCGCATACAGCGGCAGGATTTCCGCGCCCTTGGGATGATGTTTGCGCAGAAGCTCCGCCGTCTCGCGAATTTCGCGCTCGCCCGGCAGAAACACCAGCACGTCGCCGGGTCCAGCGCGCGCCAGATCATCCACCGCATCGACGATCGCGTCCTCCATGTCCTGCTCTTCTTCGTCCTCGTCTTTCGATTTGAGCGGCCGGTAGCGCAGTTCGACCGGATACATGCGTCCCGACACTTCGATCACCGGCGCTGTCTTGCCGTCTCGCGCGAAATGCCTGGCGAAACGCTCGGCGTCTATCGTTGCGGAGGTGACGATGATTTTGAGATCAGGCCGCTGCGGCAGGATCTGCTTCAGATAACCGAGCAGGAAGTCGATGTTGAGGCTGCGCTCGTGCGCTTCATCGATGATCAGCGTGTCGTACGCCTTCAACAGGCGGTCGCCCTGCGTTTCGGCGAGCAGGATGCCATCGGTCATGAGCTTGACGTAAGTGTCCGCCGAGATGCGGTCGGAAAAACGGATCTTGTAGCCGACCGCGTGGCCGAGCGGGCTTTTGAGCTCCTGCGCGATGCGCGAGGCGACGGTGCGCGCGGCGATGCGGCGCGGCTGGGTGTGGCCGATCAACCCGTTGACGCCGCGCTTGATGTCGAGACAGATCTTGGGAAGTTGGGTCGTTTTCCCC
>JANNPG010000599.1:0-5751 GCA_031399805.1 Betaproteobacteria bacterium
GCGTGCAGTTAAGCGTGACGGTATCGTTGACGTTGAGCTTGCGCACGTCGGCTTCGGACACCGGCATGTTGAAATCGTAGTGAGCCATAATTTAAATCCTATTTAACCGCCAAGACGCCAAGAGCGCCAAGAATTACTCAGTAGTCGGTATCTTTGGATACAAATTGGCGTCCATTGCCAGCACGTGATCTGACTGATACTGTCGCCTTAATTGTCGACTACCGAGTAAGACCGGTGCAGGCGGGTCGCCTGCGCTACCCTCATCTTGTAACGCACCCTAAGACGCCTTGGCGCGTTTGGCCGCGCCCGCCGCCGGCACCGCCGCGCGCGCGATGTCCCCCGCGCTCTGCAACGTCTCGACCGCCCAGCACAATTTGATCAGCGCGTCGGTTTCGGTCGCCGACAGTATGCCTTGCGCGAGCCCGCGGAACTTGACTTCGAGATCCGCATCGCTCATCGGCCGGGCAAGACTGCCGATTGCATGTTCGACGTGTTTCTTCAGCGCGCGGCCGTCCTTCAACTTGATCGCGATATGCGCCGCGTCCTCATGCACGCTCTTGTCCACCGCCGCGCTCACCTTGTCGCGCAATGCAATCACCCGCGGATCGCGCACGCAGGCGTCGCTGTAGACCTTTTCTCCGCCTTCGCCGTGAATAATGGCGACCGCCGCCGAGTGGTAGACGCTGAACTTGCCTTCGAGGCCGACCTGCGGGGTTTTCTTGCCGGTGAGTTCGAGCACGAGCGGATGAATGCCCAGCGTAATGCTTTCGATCTCGTCCGCGACGAGCTTGTGCTCGTTGCGCAACTGCACGCAGCCGTCGATGACCGGATGAATCACGATGCCGCACGCGAATGGCTTGTAGGTATTAAGCGCAACCTCCCACGTCCTGCCGAGGCCTGCGGTGATCTCGTCGTAGTTGCGCGCCGTCGCCAGCACGTTGGCGAAACCGCGCGGCGCCTCTATCGCACGTTCCGAACTGGTGAAATTCTTCGATGCGAGATAAGCCGCCAGCATGCCGTTCTGCGCCGCGCGTCCGGGGTGGAACGGTTTGCACATGGTGCCGAACATTTCACGCAGCCCCGACGATTGCGTCGCCGCGATGCCGAGCGCCCACGTCATCTGCTGCACGTTGAGTCCGAGCACGCGCCCGACCGCCGCCGCCGCGCCGAACACGCCGGCCGTGCCCGTGATATGCCAGCCGACGTCGTAATGCGACGGATAAACCGCATTGCCGATGCGGCACTCGACTTCGACACCGAGGATGAAAGCATGCATGAAGTCCGCGCCGCTGAGCGGCCTGTGCTCCGCCAGCGCCAGCAGCGCCGAGGCGACCGGCCCGCTCGGGTGTATCACGGTCTTGAGGTGGGTATCGTCGAAATCGAACACGTGCGAGCTGATGCCGTTGATGAGCGCCGCGTGCATGATGTCGAGCCGCTCGCCGCGCCCGAGCACGCTCGCCTGCGCGGGGCCGGAAAACGCGGAGAGCGCAGCGAGCGCGATGTCGATCGACTCGTGCCGCGCGCCGCCGACCGCGCAACCGAGCCAGTTCAGCACCGAGCGCGTGGCTTCATGTTTAACCTGCGCCGGAATATCGGCGTAGCGCGAATCGACGACGAACTGGGCCAGTATCTTTGTTACTTCCATTGCCACCTCTTATTTATGTAACCGCCGATAAACGCCGATTAACGCCGATGAGTAACAAAAACCATAGCCGATTAGAAAACTGCATTCAAATCGCAGATATTGGATTTTGATTTTATCTGCGTTCATCGGCGTCCATCGGCGGTTCCAACGATTCAGCGCGACAGCAGGTATTTCTTTTCCCACGCTTCGACATCCGCGAGTTCCAACACGTCGTTGTATTCCTTCATGGTCAGCATACGGTCGCGCACCGCGCGCGTGTTGCCGTCGCGCTTCAACGCGGTGACCGCTTCGCGGATGGCAAACCCGGCGGCGTTGCGCGCCAGTCCGGGGAATATGGCGATGCGGAAACCCAATTGCCCGATCTCCACGGTGGATAGTTCGCCGAGTTTGCCGCCGCCGTCGATGTTGACGAGGCAGGGCCCGTCGACCGACGACGTGATGCGCCGCATATCGTCGAGTATCGTCGGGCTATTCTTCAATTCGACGAACAGCACGTCGGCGCCGGCCTTGCGAAAGGTCTGCACGCGCAGAATCGCGTCGTCGAGTCCATGCCCCGCCGCGGAATCGGTGCGCGCGATGATAATGAAGTCGGGGTCACTGCGCGCCGCGACGGCGGCTTCTATTTTGCTGGCAGCCTCGCCAAGCTCGATCACCGGCCGCGAGCCCGGCAGATGCCCGCAGCGCTTGGGCGCGACCTGATCTTCGATGTGAATTGCCGCAACCCCCGCGGCTTCGTACTCGCGCACGGTGTGGCGCACGTTGACAGCATTGCCATAACCCGTATCGGCATCGCAGATCAACGGAATATTCACGCAGGCGGCAGCGCGATGCGCGTGCTGCGTGAACAACGTCAGGTCGACGAGCCCGACATCGGGCCTTCCCAGCAGTGACGCCGAAACGCCGTTGCCGGTCATGTACACCGCGTCGAATCCCGCCTGCTCTACGAGCCGCGCGCCGTAGGCGTCGTAGATGCCGGGCGCGACAATCAGCGGCCCCGTCGTGAGGCGCGCGCGCAGGCGCTGGCGCGGTGTTGTGCTCATCGCTCTATGCCGAGTTTTTTCTTGATCGACTCGAGTTCCTGTATGTCCTTTACGAGCTGCGCTTTGAATTCTTCCGGCCCCATGAATCCATCGAGCTGCGTGACCTGCTCGAGATAAGCCTTCCATTCGGTGGTCTGCTGCGCCTTCTGGATGGCCGCTACGAGCCGGTCCAGGACCGGTTTCGGCAAGCCGGCTTTGCCCATGATGCCGCGCCATTGATAGCGCACGACGTTCCAGCCGCGCTCCTTGTAAGTCGGCACGTCCGGAAAGTCCGCCAGCCGTTTTTCGGAGGACACCGCGAGCACGCGCACCTTGCCCGAAGCGATGAACGGCTTGACGTTGCCGGGGTTGGTCGCCGCCGCGTCGACGTGGCCGCCGGCGACTGCCAGCAGGGCGGGCCCGCCGCCTTTGTAGGCGATCCAGTTCACCTTGATCTTCGCGACCTCCGCGAACACTTCCCATGCGACGCGGTGCGAACCCATCTGAAACGGCCCGCCGACGTTGAACTTGTTCGGATGCTGGCGCGCGTATTTGACGAACTCGTCGATGTTCCTGAACGGGATCGAGGCGGGCACGATCAGCCCGTACGGATCGATTTGGGAGCGCGCGATCATTTGCAGATCGTCGGGCTTGAAGTTCGCACTCGGCTCGCCGAAGAGCGACGCGAGCGTCAGCGTATTCGCCGCGATCAGGTAGCCGTCCGCCGGTGCTTTGAGCAACTGATTGACCATGATGATGCCGTCGGCGCCCGTGCGGTTCTCGACGATCATGTTCTGACCCAGCTCTTTCGTCAGCAGCTTGGCCATCATGCGCGCAAAGAGATCGACCGGAGAGCCGGGCTCCGACCAGCACATTATCGTGATCGGACGCGTCGGATAGTCCTGCGCGACCGCCGTAAACGGCAGCACCGCGAAAACGAGCAATGCGCATGCGATGGCGCGAAGTCTCGCACTGACGTTAAAGAGGTCCCGACTAAGTCCGTTCGTGCTGATGTATACCCCGTTAGAGACCGGGGTCTCTAACGGGGTATAGAAGCATGTCCTGAGGTATCGAAGGGCACGGATAAAATATTTGCCGAGATAGCGTCCACCCTTCGATACCTCAGGGCGAACGGTTGAGGGCCTAATCAGAGTGTCCTTAAAACCTCGCATGTTATGCCGCCGCCTTGATTTCGAACCGATAGCGCCCGATCTTCGCCTCATCGAGCACCACACCCAGCCCCGGCCCCGCCGGCAGCGCGATGCTGCCTGACATGAGGTCAAGCTTGCTGGTGACGATGTCGTCGGACGTCTTCAACGGCCCGACGCATTCGAGGCCATCGATCACGTTGCTTGAAGTCGCGGCACACATGATTTCGGCCATGGTGTTGATGCCGAGCCCGAAGCCGTGGCCAACGACGCAGCGTATGCCGGCGGCCTCCGCGGTCGCGATCATGCGCCGCGTGTTGAGGAAGCCGCCCTGCTTCATCACCTTGACTTTGACGATATCGGCGGCGTCAGCCTTGATGATGCGGATCAGACTCGCGTGATCGAGCACCGACTCGTCAGCCATGATCGGGATGCCGCCCGCCTCGCGCCGCACGCGCGCCATGCCGGCAATGTCGTCCCACGGCACCGGCTGCTCGAATAATTGCAAATTGAACGGCAGCATCATGCGCGCGAGCTTGATCGAGGTGTCGGCGTCGTAACCGGCATTAGCATCGATGCGCAGATTGAAGTCGGGCCCGACCGCCTCGCGGATCGCCTTGACGCGGTCGCGGTCGGCCTCGATATTGCCGCCGACCTTGACCTTCGCCGAGCGAAAGCCGCGCTTCTGCCACGTCAGCGTTTCCGCCGCGGCTTCGTCGGGCGGCAGAATGCCGATCCACGCGTTGAACATCAGCCTGTCCTTCACCGCACCGCCGAGGTAGGTGTAGACCGGAACGCCGCACACGCGCGCGGTCAGATCGACGCACGCCATTTCTATCGCGGCCTTGGCATCGTAATAGCCGTCGACGGCAGGTTCGATCTTCTGCAACACGCGATGCACATTGGTGGGGTCCATGCCGACCACCAGACCCGCGAGCTTCGTGCGCAGCATGCCGAGGCTGTCTTCGATAGATTCCTTTGAATACCCGGGCGACGGATCGATATTGCCAAGCCCCACCGCGCCGCCGGTCGCCGTGATGCGCACGATGGCGCTTCTCTGGATCGACTTGCTCTTATAGGCGTTCTTGTATTCGCCGACGAGCGGGACCGCGACGCCAAACACTTCGACGCGTTCAATTTTCATGCAAGGCTCCAGTCAGGATGTTTTTGCAGGAAGGCGATCAGGCCGCCCGCGGCGAGGATGCGCTGCACCGCAGGCGGCAGCGCCGCCACCGTGCGGTCGATCTCGCGTGCCGCGACGACGACATTGCCGCGCGCCAGATCGATGGCGATTGCGTCGCCGTCGGTAATGCCCGCGATGTCGCATTCGACCACCGGCAGCCCGTTGTTGATCGCGTTGCGGAAGAACTGCCGCCCGAACGACGGCGCGACGATGGCCGTCGCACCCATCAGCTTCATGATGTGCACCGCCTGCTCGCGCGACGAGTTGATGCCGAAATTCCTTCCCGCAACGATCACATCACCCGCCTTGAACCGCGCCGCGAATCCCGGCGCGACGTTCTCGTAAGCATGCTGCGCGATATACGCGTTGTCCCTGCCCGGCAGGTACTTGCTCGAGCAATTGATGTCGGTGTTGATTTCCGCGCCGAGCAGGCGCGCGTGGCCTTGAATATTGGTCTCCACTACGCGGCCCTCCATTGCCCGCCGACGCTGCCTCTTCCAATACCGTGCCTAATAATCTGTATATCGTGTCGGCAGCCGATCACACTCGTCTTGCTGTCGATCCCCATTTTAATGGGGCCCCTCGCCAGGTGACTCATGTGATTACATCCCGCGGATCAGTAATCGTGCCGGTCAATGCCGAGGCCGCTACGGTTGCCGCCGAACCGATCCAGATTTCGGACTTCGTGTTGCCGAGGCGGCCTTTGAAATTGCGGTTCGCACTCGAAATCGCCACGTCGCCGTCGCCCATGATCAG
>JANNPG010000653.1:0-4223 GCA_031399805.1 Betaproteobacteria bacterium
GGCCAACCCCGACGGCTACACCCTCATGGTGATGTCGGGCAGCTTCGCAGCGACGCCGGCGACGCAGAAGCTCTCGTTCGATCCGCTGCAGGAGATCGTGCCGATCGTCGAGCTCGGCTACTCGCCGCATGTGCTGGTGGTGCATCCTTCGCTTACACCCAAAACCACCACCGAGCTGATCGAGTTCGCGCGCGCCAGGCCGGGAATGCTTCCCTACGCGTCAACGGGGCTCGGCGGATTCACGCATCTCGGCACCGAGTGGTTCGCCAGCATGGCGAAGCTCAAGATGATCCACGTGCCGTACAAGAGCACGGGTGCTGCGATGATCGACGTGCTCTCCGGACAGTGCCCGTTCATCCTCGGCAGCCTGCCCGGCACCGTGCAGCATTTTCAGTCGGGACGGTTGCGGGCGCTGGCGGTGACGAGCGAGACGCGCTGGCCCACCGTGCCTGAGCTGCCGACCGTTACCGAGACGTTGCCGGGTTACACGCTGGTGACCTGGTACGGCCTGATGGCGCCGCGCGGCACGCCCGCGCGGGTGATCCAGACGCTCAACGCCGAGGTCAACAGGATTCTGCAGTCGAGCGAGACAAAGAAGTTTTTCGAAGCGCAGGGGATGGCGCCGACCGGCGGCACCGTGGCGAACTTCAATGAACGCATCCGCAGCGACTATGCGCGCTGGGTCAAGGTCGTGAAAGAGGCGGGGCTGAAGGTTCAGTGAAGTCCCTGCACCCGGGTCGGACCTCGCTAAGTTTCTAAAGCTTCAGCGTTTTGCTGCCAGAAGAATGTATTATCCAGCGTTAGCGCCGCATTTTCTATACTAGAATCCAACGCGTAAGCTCCCTTCGGCTGGGCACCAGCGCTGATCTTTGGCTCAAGTTGCAAATCAAGTACGACCTGTGACAGGCGAAACAAAAACCGCCCAAGGGCGTCCAGAAGCTGGCCGCCTAGCAGTCCGTCGGGCTCATCCTGCACCGCGAAAGCCACGCAGCATTATGCGCATGGTTTTGACGGTGGAAACGAGGGTTTACTGAGCATTGCGAAAATGGTTGACAAACCATTTCCGCTCGACGTTCCCTTCCCCACTTGCGGGGGAAGGGTTAGGGATGGGGGCCGGGCGACGTCAGGCATTTACGTAAAGCCCGGTAAGGTCGGATAGGGCGATTAGTTGGAGCGAAGGTGTAGAGATCGCAGAGACTACGCATGGTTCGAGCTGTCAACTGGTCAGCTGTCACCAGCCGTGGCCAAGCGATGACGCGCCAGTCGTTCTGGCATCTCCTGAAGCGCCATGCGGCGCACGCGGGGCTCATCAAGCCGTTGTCGCCGCACACGCTGCGCCACGCGTTTGCCACCCATCTCCTGAATCACGGCGCCGATCTTCGCGTGGTGCAGTTGCTGCTGGGGCATTCCGACATTTCGACGACACAGATTTACACGCATGTTGCGCGCGAGAGGCTGAAGCAGCTGCACGCGAAGCACCATCCCAGGGGGTGAGGGGTGCAGGGCGAAGGCGGAAGGGGGAAGTGAGAGGCGTAGCCTGCGCGCAAACGGAGCTTAAGTGCTGGACAATTTTCTCTTTCCGAATCGCCGCGACCATCGTAAAATAAACAGATAAGACCAATATTGAATCGACACACTATGAATGCTCCGCTCTCCATTCCTGCCTCCCAGCTCAAGCGATTGCGGCGCCTTGCTCGCCACGCACGCCGCACTCCCGATGAGCTATTGCCGTTCGTCATGAAGGATGGGCTGGATTACACGGAGTGGCTGGTCGCGCAGGTCAACGCGGGACTTGCCGAATTGGACTCGGGGCGAGAGATGAGCTGGGCCGATCTCGAAGCGCAGGTCGCGAAGCGGCGGGCTACCCGTGCCGGCAAGCGCAAGCAGGCCGCTTAGTCTCTCACCGCGGGCGACACGCGATATCGCCGCCATCGAAGAACATTACGCGCAATTCAGCCTTGCCACGGCTGATCGGATGCTCGCTGCGGTCAAGTCTGCCGCAGACGCCATTTGCCGCAATCCTTGGATCGGTCCCGAAGGCGTGCGTAAGGGCACGCGCCATAAAGTCGTCGGCAAATACCCGTACACCATCGTCTATCGCGTCCACCGCGGCGCAATTCAGTTGGTGCGCGTGTTGCATCAACGCCGGCAGTATTTCAACCCGCTTGCGGACGACGCGTCGCCGCTCCGATAAAGGTTAATTCTTTCGGCGCCGATCTGCGCGTGGTGCAGTTGCTGCTCGGGCATTCCGATATTTCGACGACCCAGATTTACACGCACGTCGTGCGCGAGAGGTTGAAGCAGTTGCACGCGAAGCACCATCCGCGGGGGTAAGGCGTGAGGCGAGTGACGTAACCCGCGCGCGCTAAAGTAGCTGGCGCGCTGGATTCCATCGGAGAATGCGACGCCCTAACGCTGGATAGCACGTCCTCTGGCAGAATACTGGGAAGTTATCGAGACATGGCGGGGTCCGCCCCGAAAGAGTCGGAACGACGCGCAATTGAGAGCGTGAATATTCAACAAATGCGCGTGGAGTACTTCATGGACTCTCATGTACCTTGGGCATAAAGTCAGCCTGTATCGTGCATTCCGGTTGGCGCGCAGGGTGCAGGGCTATCTGTCGCGAGCGCACGGGCATATGATGGGTTCATAATCAGGTTGTCTTCCAGGTTTGCTGGGGAGATCGCAACTTGTATCAAAGCCGTCTGTAAGGGGGAGATGCGATGAAACGTGAGATTCGGACGACGCCAGTCCGGCTGCGCAGGCTCGGTGTCGCATGAAATGGCTGATTGCGGTATTGGCGATGATTGCCGCGCTTGAAGTTGGAGCGCAGACGGCCATTGAACAGTACGACACCGACAACGTATCCATCGAGCGTGCCAAGTCAATTCTCCAGGCTCCTCCACCTGCCGCAAATGACAGACGGGCGCTCATCAAGTATCACTTCGACCGCTCGGATGCGGCACGGCGGCTCGGTGATACGCAGCAACAGGTCGCCGAGCTGCGCAAGGCACACGAAATCGCCGGCGGCATGGACCCGCGAGTGGTCGATAATCTGGCGAGTGCCGAACACCTCCTCGGCAACCGCGACACCTCTACTCGTCTGCGCGAAGAAATTCTCAACAGGCAACTTTCTCCTTCGTGGCGTTTTACCCATACCGCAGTCCTCGCCGGCTACTACTCCGAAATTGCGGACTTTGACCGAGCCTCAAAAACTCTCGCATCGGCAGAGCAGATATTTGGCGAATTCCCGCGCACAATTGATTATGGCTCGGCCCGCGCCCTGTTTCACTGGCAAAGATCGAGACTGCTTCGTGCACAGGGCCAATTGTCCGACGCGGAGGCAGCGGGACGAATCGCGTTGGAAGAGCGCAAGGCTCATCAGGAATGGATGGGTGGCAAAGTCAGTGACCAGAGCCGATATGCTCTCGGACTGCAGGAAACCCACTACGCCGGCGTACTTCGCGCCCAGGGGAAACTTGCCCAGACCGAGTGGCTGCTGCGTGAAACTCTCGAACGAACAATCAAGGAGACGAGCCGCGAGTCGGCGCCTACGGCGCGAGTGGCTCTGAACCTTGTCGGTGTCATGGTCTCGCAAGGCCGTTACAGCGAGGCACTGGGTCTTGCGCGATCGAGCCTTGCGATTCTGGAAGCGCGCGGCGCGAAGTCGTCCGGCTACAACATCAGTGGCGCATTGCTGCAGATGGGCCGGTTACACGTGCTGCTCGGCGACTATTCAGACGCCCTCGGGTATTTTACGAGGCGCATGCAGGCGCTCAATGCGGATCCCGCCAATGTTCGGGCGGGCGCCGGTGGGGGCTCGGTCTTCTGGGGTCGGGCCCTCATACGGCTTGGACGTCCCGCTGAGGCGGTTGATATGCTGCGCACGCTCAGCCGGAACCATGTGCGTCGTTCAGGAGAGAAAAGTTACATCACACTCGAATCACGCGGTTTTCTGGCCTGCGCCCTTTATCACGCCGGGCAGACCGAGCAGGCAGCACAGGAGTTCGGCTCCGTCGTGCCTGCGTTGATTTCGGCGCGCCAACGGCAGCGAGCGCAGGACCGCGCCGATGTGACACGTGACACGCTGCTGAACTGGATACTGGAAGGCTATATGGAGCTCCTTGCCGCGCGTGCCGAGGCCGGCGGCGCGGGTGCGGCGGACGCCGCTGCTGAAGCGTTCCGGATCGCCGACGTCTCGCGCGGCTCGAATGTGCAGCGTG
>JANNPG010000002.1:0-3678 GCA_031399805.1 Betaproteobacteria bacterium
TACGATCGTCAGCGAACACGGCCTGCGTCCAACCAAACTTAACGCCATCGCACTGTGGCCGTACGGCGATTACCTGTTCAGGCCCGAAAGGGACATCGAATCGGCGATGACCAAAGCGCGTGCGTTGGGCTTCAACGAAACGCTCGACACCGGCACGATGCTCGCGCGGCACTTCGCGCACTATCGCACGGAAAAAATCATTCCTTAGGAAGTCTCTGAACAAAAGCTCAGTTCAGCTACCATACTCAATACAAGTCAACCCGCTTCTTGGGCTTTACCGCCTGAAAAATCGTGTAGCCCAGTGTGAAATCCGTGATCAACCGTGCGCAGACGGCGGGAATCGCAATTACCGCGTGAATCCCGATCGCAGCGGCGCAGTAACAGGCGAATTCAACCGAACGAAGCGGCACGGGAACGGGGGATGATCTCACTTCAAGAAAATCCCGCCGCAGCGCTGCAACATCTGCCCAACGGCCCGCGTCAACGTCCTGGCGAACAGACGCCGGATAAAGATTGCGACTCATGCATCCGCGCTTGAATGCAAGCCACATGCGCTTCGGCTCCAGAAACAGACCGGTCGATAGCGCGATCAGATTCATAATGCCCAGGAGGGGTGAATCGAATGCAGAGCCGGTGCCCAGTTCCCACGCGCTGACCTCGCCCTCGCCAATCCGACCCACGCTATAACCCGTGATCAGGTGATGCAGGTCATGGTATTTCAGATAGCGCCGCCGCGTTTCGATGTTCGGCAATGGGACGAGAATGCACCCCGTGTACACCGGCACCGTCAGCGTTCGAGCACCGACGACATCGCCAAAATGATTTGCCAGGTAGATAGCGGCCAATTCATTATCCAGCTTCATCGAAGCTCCTTCACAACTGCCGGCGTGTCGGTAAACGGCGGGTCATGCGTCAAGCGGGCGCCGCCCAGTGCGGATTCCATACCACCTCCCACAGATGCCGATCGGGATCCTGAAAGTAGCCCGCGTAACCGCGCCGTGTTCGAACTCTGTGCCGACAATGCCTTCGGTCTTGAGGCCAAGGCCGTCGCGATAGAACCGCAGCGCCCGCTCGAGGTCGTCAACGCCGATGGTAATTACGGTAACTCGCGGTTTCATGCGGAATCTCCCATTGCGGCATAACGTTTGCCGAACGGCGGGCCGGGACGGCGGAAAATGATGGCACGGCGCGTACGGCCTGTCCATTCCACCGGACGTCAGGCGCGACGCAACGCGAGCGCAAAGCTCATTGCCAGTGGCAGAAATGCGCCGATGCACGCGGCGGCCAAGACGTCCGCCGGCCAGTGCACGCCGATCACCAGGTGATCGAGCCACGCCGCATGAATAGCGGCGAACGCGGCAGCGCTCAGAGTGCGCAGTTCAACCCCCGTTACATAGGTGTCCAGCGCGTGCGGCAGTGCTGCGACCTGCATCGTGCCGGACGCCGCCGGGCGCTCAGTCACTGTCATTGGGCCCCCATTTCGCCGCCGCCGCGCATTCAGGATCGATTGCGATGGTTGGCGGTCATATTTGCCACAATCATAGCGCATCACGCCTCACGCCCTTCACGCCGTAAGCCCTTCGCCTCTCGCGCGAGGCCGCTCCCGGACACACTTCGTCACAATTGCTTTCACACGGTAACCCCACCCTGGTAAACAATGGTTTCGCGTGTGGGCCGTTGTCCACACCAGTCTCACCAGGAGAAAGCCATGAACAACACGAAGAAACTGATTTGCACCTTGCTTGCCGGCGCGACGCTCGGCGTGGCGGCGCCGGTTTTTGCCGACTCGTCCCGCGACCGCGGCTATGGTCATGATCGCCACAGCGCGCAATTCCGCGGCTATGACCGTCACGGCTTTCGCGAGCATGATCGTTACGGCTACCGTGGCCATGACCGCTACGGCTACCGTGGCCATGACCGCTACGGTTACCGTGGCCATGACCGCTACGGTTACCGTGGCCATGACCGCCGTCACGTCGTGGTGGAGCGCCCCTATTTTGTTCAGCGACCCTATATCATTGAGCAGCCGGTGTACTACAGCCAGCCCGCGCCGACGGCGAATTACGGTATTGGCGCCATGATCGGTGCCGCGATCGGCGGCATCATCGACTATCGGCAGTCGCAGTAGCAGTCTCTCGCTCACCGACGCGACGCAGATGAAACCCGCGCGATCGTTGCTGTTGCTCGCGATTCTGGTGATCTCGACGCTGGGCAGCTCGGGGTGCACCTCCCCGGCGCCGCGCCAAGTCGCAGAATTGCGGGACTATCCGGGCCAGTCCTATTTTTGCTACTTGCACAAGAAGGACGCGGGCTGCTAGCAGCCGGAAGGGCGAGCGAGCGCTGAAGAGTAAATTGTGGTTGGTGATCTGGTTGGCTAATCGCTCAGTTGCCGCTCGCCGCGTACCGCTCACCCCTCACGCCTTGCGCGCTTTCCTCACGAACCCGCCGAGCTTTTCCTTCCACTCGTCCGAGTGCATGCAGCCGACCCACGCCTCGTTGTCGAAGCGCAGGCCGGCGGTGAGGCCGACCTCCTGCGACTGGTTGAGCGCGGACTTGGCCTGGATCACGCCGATCGGCGGATTGGCGGCGATGCGCTGCGCGAGCGCCATGGCCTCCGCCATGATTTTGTCGTGCGCCACGACCTTGTTCACGAGGCCAAGCGCGGCGGCCTCCTGCGCGTCCCAGCGCCGGCCGGTCAGAATGAGTTCCTTCGCCTTCTGAATGCCGACCAGCCGCGGCAGCCGCTGGCATGCGCCGCCGCCCGGGAAGAATCCGTGCGTCACTTCCGGCAATGAAAAGATCGCGCGCTCGGACGCGATGCTGATGTCGCACTGGAGCACGAGCTCGAAACCGCCCGCCATGCAGTAGCCGTTGATCGCCGCGATCACCGGCTTGCGCAGGCCGGCGATCGCGCTGGTCCATTTCGCGACCACGGTGTGGCGGTCGTGCACCATCTCGGCGGTCGTGCGCGCGGCGCGTTCTTTCAAATCGGCGCCGCTGCAGAACGCTTTGTCGCCGGCGCCCGTGATGACAATGACGCGCACGTCGTCGCGCAGGTCGAGATCGAGAAACAGCGCCGTCAGTTCGGTGCGCAGTTGCGTGTTGAGCGAGTTCATGGCCTCGGGCCGGTTCAGCGTGACGACGGCGACGCCGTTGTCGACCGTGACCAGGTGGAGCGGGGTGGTGGCGTTCATTGCTGTTGTCCTCAGTTGGAAACCGGGATCGCTCCGGCCTTTTGATGCAGCGCCTACTCCGGCGTGATGCCGAGCGGTTTCACGATTTTTTCCCACTTTCGCAGTTTGCCATTGATCAGTTCGCCGAACTGGGCGGCCGTGGCATCGACCGCCGCGACGCCGATGTTGAGGAGCTTTTCCCTGATATCGGGTTGACGCAACGCGCTGCGCACCGCGCCGTTAAGCCGGTCGATGGCGGACTTCGGCGTCGCGGCCGACGCGATCATGCCATACCAGCCGCTGACCTCGTACCCCGGCAATCCCGATTCCGCGATGGTCGGCAGGTTCGGCAACGCGGCACTGCGCCGCGCGGTCGTCACGCCCAGGCCTTTGATCCTGCCGGTCTGCAAGTGCGGCCGCGCCACCGCCACGGTCGAAAAAAAGACCGCGACTCTGCCGCCGAGCAGATCCAGCATCGCGGGATTGCCGCCCTTGTACGGCACGT
>JANNPG010000051.1:0-11531 GCA_031399805.1 Betaproteobacteria bacterium
CCGGAGATCGTCGAGCTGCTGAAGACGTTCGCCACGCAGTCAGCGCTGGCGATCCAGAACGCGCGCCTGTTCCGCGAGATCGCGGAGAAAGGGGCGCAACTCGAGGTGGCGAGCCGGCACAAGTCGGACTTCCTCGCCAGCATGAGCCACGAGCTGAGGACGCCGTTGAACGCGATCCTCGGCTTCAACGAGATGCTCCTCGGCCAGATCTACGGCGAGGTGCCGGCCGACATGCAGGCGCCGCTCGCCCAGATCCAGACGAGCGGCAAGCACCTGCTGCGCCTGATCAACAACGTGCTCGACCTTGCCAAGATCGAGGCCGGGCGCATGGAGCTGGCGTTGTCTGACTACTCGGTGCACGGCACGGTGGAGAGCGTGCACTCGACACTGAGGCCGCTCGCGGTGGAGAAGGGCCTGGAATTCCTCGCCAGCGTTTCGGATGACATTCCGCCGGCCTACGGCGATGCCGGCCGCATCTCGCAGTGCCTGATGAACCTCGCCGGGAATTCTCTGAAATTCACCAAGGCCGGAAAGGTCGAGATCTCGGTCGAGCTGAAAGACGGCACGCTCGTCTACCGCGTCGCGGACACCGGGATCGGCATCCCGCCGGACAAGATCGGCAGCCTCTTCAGTGAGTTCAAGCAGACCGATGCCACCATCGCGAGCGAGTACGGCGGCACGGGCCTGGGTCTGTCCATCAGCAAAAAGTTCATCGAAATGCACGGCGGGCAGATCCGGGTGGAGAGCGAGCTCGGCAAGGGTTCGGCGTTCATTTTCGAGGTTCCGCTGCGCGTGAACACGGGAGCCCCGGCATGAGCGCAAAGACGATCCTCTACGTCGAGGACGATGAGCCGAACCGCATGATCGTGCGCGACCTGCTCAAGCGCACCGCTTACCAACTCATCGAGGCGTACGACGGCGAGGCGGGCGTGACGATGGCCCTCGAACGCCTGCCGGACCTGATTCTCATGGACATCCAGCTACCGAAGATATCCGGCCTGGAGGCGATCCGCAGACTGCACGCGGAGCCGGCGACCGCGGCGACGCCGATTATCGCCATCACCTCGTTCGCGCTGAGCGGCGACGACCAGAAGGCAAAAGAGGCGGGCGCCACCGCCTACCTGACGAAACCCTACAGCCCGTTCGAGCTCCTCAATCTGATCCGCAAGTTAATTCCCGAAGCATAAGCGGTAGGTGCGATGGTTGCCGCCTGCGCGCATCGCGGTCGAGTGACGGGTCGCTAGCCGATCATCCGAGCTATGTCCGCTTGCCGTCAGAAACGGTCATTTACCGGGCGCATGATCACGGCTTAATAATGACGCGTTAATCTGCTGCCCTTGGCGTAAGCGCGCATAATGGGCGGCAGATTGGGATGGGGTTCAATGATCTCTCGCCGCAAACTGGTCATCGCGCTTGGCGCAAGTGCGCTCGTAGTGCCGCTAGGCTCCTTTGCTCAGCAGCAGAATAAAATCTGGCGCGTCGGTTTTCTCGCCCTGCGTTCACCGACTGCATCGAATCCTATCGTCACTTACGGTGCATTCTTGCAAGGAATGCGCGAACTCGGTTACGTCGAGGGCAAGAATCTGGTGATCGAGTGGCGTTTGGCCGAAGGTAAGGTCGAGCGCCTGCCGGGCCTGGCAGCGGAATTAGTTCAGCTTAAAGTCGATGTCATTTTGGCGGCAGGAGTGCAACCCACCAGCGCGGCGCAAAAAGCAACCACTACGATCCCGATCGTCATGGGAAACAGCATCGACCCGGTCGGCAGCGGCTTCGTCGCGAGCTTGGCGCGACCCGGGGGCAACATCACGGGGCTTTCAAATCTCATAGGCGACCTCGGCCCCAAGCACTTCGAGATGCTGCGCAGCATGGCGCCCAAGCTGTCCCGCGTGGGGATTTTGCTGAATCCCACCAACTCGGGCCACGCGACGATTCTGAAAACCGTACAAACGGCCGCGCAGAAGAGCGGCGTAAAAATTCTGTCGATGCAAGCGCGGAGCCCGCAGGAGATTGAAAGCGCGTTTTCAACGATGACCCGGCACAACGCCGAGGCAGTCATCGTGTCAAATGACCTGTTTTTCAATCAGCAACAGCGTCAGATCGCAGAGCTGGCAGCGAAAAATCGGCTGCCATCGGTGGCTGCGGTGCGGGCATACGTCGAGGCTGGCGGCCTGATGAGCTACGGACCAAACTTCGCAGAGAATTACCGACGGGCAGCAACTTATGTGGACAAGATTATCAAAGGCGTGAAACCAGGCGATCTCCCGGTAGAGCAACCTACGAAATTTGAAATGTTCATCAACCGCAAGACCGCCAAGGCGCTGGGACTCACCATCCCACAGTCGCTCCTGATCAGCGCCGACAAGGTGATCGGGTAAATCCGGGTGACTTTTTGGGGGGATTTCCGACCCCTTGAGTTACGACCGCAATCCGTCACAAGCTGCCAGTTGTCGTGGCCTCTATTGCGACCGCCTCCGAATTGCCTGTGTCAAAGCAGCGGATTTGCGCCGGCGTGCAAACGCACCGACAATTGCCCTCGCCGTTTGCTGCGGCGTAAAGGAGGGGGAATGAGTGGTCGGCAATACGCCGGCGGAAGCCCGCAAGTTCCTGCGCGCGGAAGTCGAGAAGTGGGCGAAGACCGTGAAGGCTGCCGGCATCACGACGGAGCAATAGCGACCGCCGGATCCGGCTCAGGCGGCAACGCGATCTTGTGGTCGACGCTGAACTGGTAGT
This sequence comes from Betaproteobacteria bacterium, assembly GCA_031399805.1. GTDB lineage: Bacteria > Pseudomonadota > Gammaproteobacteria > Burkholderiales > SG8-41 > PALSA-1004. The sequence continues at coordinate 2,731 of JANNPG010000051.1, forward strand.
CGCGGAAAACATGCTCCGCGCTGAGTAGCTGATAGCTGCCGTCCGGCAGGCGCCGCGTGGTGTCCTTCAACCGGTAAGCGTTGTGCCCGCAGGTCCAGCAGTCGAAGTTGCGCATGGCGGTGCACAAGCAGGTCTTGTCCATCACCGAGACTTTTTTCGCTCCGGGATGCGCCGCGACTTCGCGGTTGTAGGCCGTGATGTAAGCGCAATTGCCCGAGCCGTCGAGCAGATACCCGTAGGCCTCGCAGTTGGGCCGGATGCCATCGCCGATCGCCGGACTGCCCTTCAGCATGCGCATCGGGTAGCCGGTCGGCGAGATCATGTTGACCTCGATGTCCTCCTCGACGGCCTTGATGTATTCCTGCTTAACCTTGTCGGGCAGGCCGCATTCGCGCGTCGCGGTAAAGCGCGTCGCCACCTGCACCGCCGCGGCGCCGGTTTCGAGGTACGACACGGCGTCGCTGCCGGTGAAAATGCCGCCTGCCGGGATGAGCGGGATCGCCAGTTTTTCGGTTTGCAGGTATTGCAGGATTTCGGTCACGATGGTGCGCAGGTCGTGTTGCCGCCAGTCGTCGATGCCGAAGCCGAGGTGCCCGCCGGCCAGCGGCCCCTCCACGATGATGTAATCGGGCAGCCGCGCCAGCCGCGCATTCTTGCGCAGGAACAACTGCAGCGCGCGCAGCGACGAGACGATGATGCCGAGCTTGGCATCGCGAAAACGCGGATGGTCCGCGATCAGCGCGAGCGACCCGAGATGCAGTCCGGCGGAGAGCGTGATGCCATCGATGCCGGCATCGAGCGCGGAGCTCAAGCGCACGCGCAGCGTCTCCTTCGGCGCGTTCATCGTCAATTTTTCCATGCAGTTTACGAAGATCATGCCGCTGCCGCGCTTGGCCTGCATGGCCCGGCCCACGTGGTTGTGCGTTGCCTCGGTGAGGCGGGCGAGGTCGAACATTACCTTTGATTTGTCGGAGTTGGCGACGTTGTACTTGAAGAGCTTGAGCTTTTCCTTGGTGAAGTGCGTCTGGGCGCGCCGGTCGGAGACGGTCTGCACCATGGCATCGGAAATATGGCCGACGCCGCCGAGGCGGGCCGCCTCGAGTGCCAGGTCCGCCGTCGAGATGTCCACGCCCATCCCGCCGACCACGATCGGCACCAGCTCCTGTTTGCCGAACCGCAGGCGAAAATCATTTACGCATTTCATCGCCATCCGTTGACCACCCTCCAAAGCGCGCCTAACCGCACGTCCCCGGCAGGGTAGCACAGGGACGTGCCGATGCCGATTGCGCAAAAGATCGCTTGGGGTCGTGAGCAGGCATGCAAACCGGGATACTACCCGCGCGGCTGAAAGTCGACTACTGCAAGTACGCGCAACTGATCAAGCTCACCGGCGCGCGCATCGATTGACCTCCGCGTGGCGGCAGCGGCGCGTTCGCTGTAGACTGCGCGCTTCGCTGAAAAAACAGGCACTAAATTCTCAAAGGGGGAGTCATGGCCATTCAGGACGCTGCTTTGCAGCCGGGCAACGAATTCAAGGGCAAGGTCGCGCTGGTGACGGGTGCCACGCGCAATATCGGGCGCTCGATCGCGTTGTCGCTCGCCGCGGGCGGTGCGGCGATCGCCGTCAACGCGCGCGCCTCGCGCGAGGACGGCGAGAAGATCGTGCGCGAGATCAATGCCGCGGGCGGGCAGGCGGAAACTTTCGTCGCCGATGTGGCAGACGCGCAGGCGGTCAACGCGATGGTCGAGGGCGCGGTCAAGCGTTTCGGCCGTCTCGATATGCTGGTGGTCAATGCATCGGTGCGCAAGCAGACGCCGTTCGCCGACATGAGCTTTGATGAATGGCGCCGCATCCTCGGCATCACGCTCGACGGCTCGTTTCATCTCGCCAAGGCGTGCCTGCCGCATATGATCAAGTCCGGCGGCGGCGCCATTGTTACGCTGGGCGGCATGATGGCGTTGTCGGGCGCCAAGAACCGCGTGCACGGTTCGGTCGTAAAACACGGTCTCGTCGGCATGACGCGCGCGCTGGCGCTCGATCTCGCGCAATACAACATCCGCGTGAACTGCGTATCGCCGGGCCAGATGAATACCGCGGCCGCCGGCGAGGAGATCAAGTTACGCCCGGTACCGAGCAATTCCGTCCCGCTCGGGCGCAAAGGCGAGCCGGAGGAGATTGCTGCCGCCGTGCGTTTTCTGTGCGGACCCGCGGCGAGCTTCATCAGCGGCCAGACGCTGCACGTCAACGGTGCGCAGATGATGTATTAACCCAAAAATCGCAGTTGAGCCGCCGATAGACGCCGATGCGTATCTTGGGCTTGACTCAGGAAACGCCGATTCGAGGATGCTTGCCTTTCGATCACGCTTACGTGAATAATCCGCTCAGACCGTGGGCCGATATTCGCAAGATTGCGGCGGAATGTGGAAGACCGAGTGGGGTGCCCGCGGCAAGTCATTGGGCAATGGAGGAATCATGTCTGAATATTTTCGCGTGATCGCGTGTGCGCTGGCGATGATTGCGTTCGCTGCGCCCGCGTCGGCGGCACAAACGGCGGGCGATTATCCGAATCGACCGATTCGCCTCGTCGTGCCCTTCGCGCCGGGCGGCAGCACCGACATCGTCGCGCGCCTGATTGCGCAGAAATTGACCGAGCAGTGGGGCAAGCAGGTCGTCGTCGACAATCGCGCCGGCGCTAACGGCGCGATCGGGATGGAGGTCGTCGCGCGCGCGTCAGCGGACGGCCACACGCTCGTGCTCGGCTATATCGCCAATCTGGGCACGGGGCCCGCGCTCAATCCCAAGCTGCCGTACGACGCGATAAAGGATTTCGCGCCGATCTCGCATATCGTTAGCGCGCCGAGCATCGCCGTCATCCATCCCGCCGTGCCGGCGAAGAACCTGCAGGAGGTGATCGCGCTCGCGCGCGCGAAGCCCGGCGCGATCGCGTTCGGCACCGCGGCGGTCGGCAGCATCGGTCACCTGTCGGGAGAATTGATCAACCGCCTGGCCGGCGTCGCCATGACGCATGTGCCGTACAAGGGGGGCGGGCAGGCCGTGATCGACGTAGTCGCCGGTCAGATCCCGATGGTGATCATCGGCATGACGGCGGTCACGCCGCACGTACGGTCCGGGCGGCTGCGCGCGATCGCGACGACGGGCGCCAAGCGCTCGTTCGCGTTTCCCGACGTGCCGACGGTGGCAGAGCAGGGCTTTCCCGGTTTCGCGGCGGATGCCTGGTACGGCCTGCTCACGACAGCCGGAACGCCGCGGCCGATCATCGACAAGCTTTACAACGAAGTCATTCGCATCATGAAGCTGCCCGAGGCGAAGGAACGCATGGCGAACGTGGGCTTCGAAATCGTCGGCAGCACGCCCGAAGAGTTCGCGAAGCTGATCCGCGAAGAGATTCCCAAATGGACGAAGATCGTGCGCGAGGCGGGGATCCGCGCGGAGTAGCGCCTGTCAATCCACTTTCAGGTTCGCCGCCTTGACCACCTTCGCCCACTTGGCGGTGTCGGCCTTGAGGTAGGCGCCGAACTCGCGCGGGTCCAGCAGCGCCGGCTCGGCGCCGACGTTGGCGAGAAAGTTTTTCATGTCGTCGCTGTTGATAATCTTCGCCACCGCGTCGTAGAGGCGGCGGATGATCGCGTCCGGCGTCTTCGCCGGCGCGAGGAGCCCGCTCCATGAGTTGACCTCGAAACCGGCCAGTCCCTGCTCGCTGATAGTCGGCAGCTCGGGCATCAGCGCCGTGCGCTTGAGCGACGCCACGCCAAGCGGGCGCACCCGGCCGGACTTGATGTGGGCGGCGAGCGCGGTCGCCCCCGTGCAGATCATGGGTATCTGCCCGCTCAGCACATCGATCATCGCGATGGCCGCACCCTTGTACGGGATATGCACGATGTCGATGCCGGCCATCGTCTTGAAGAGTTCCCCGCACAGGTGCGGCGAGCCGCCGTTGCCGCTCGACGCAAAGTTCAAATGCCCCGGCTTGGCTTTGGCCAGCGCGATCAGTTCCCTGATGTTGTTCACGGGCACCACGGGGTTGACGACCAGCACGTACGGGATCGACGCAAACATCGCGATCGGCGCGAGATCCTTGATCGGGTCGTAGCCAAGCTTGGTGTAAACACTCGGGCCGACCGCCAGCGGGCCGGCGACGCCGATCAGCAGCGTGTAACCATCGGGCGTGGATTTCGCTGCCAGTTCGGAACCCATGTTGCCGCTCGCACCCGAGCGGTTGTCGACGACGACCTGCTGCCCCAGCGCGTCCGTCAGGCGCACCGCGAGCGCGCGGCCGAGTATGTCGTTGGTGCTGGCGCCGGGCGGATACGGAACGATCAGGCGTATCGGCCGGGTGGGGTAGGTCTGTGCCGATGCGACGTGCACCGCCGCCGCGCAGACGAGCGCGGCCAAAACTTTAAGCGTGGGCATCATGAGTTCTCCCGTGTACTTGATTTTGCGCGCGTCAGCCGGCGCGTTGCGCCACGATAAAAAGACGGCGAAACGGAAACAGCGTGCGGCCGTCGGCTTCAGCGGGATACGCGGTCTTCACGCGCGTGCGATAGTCGCTTTCAAAGGCGTTGCGCTCGGGTTCCTGCAGGCGGGCGAGGAATTGCCTGAGCCAGCTGCCCTTGATGAACTCCGCCACCGGATTGTCGCCTTGCAGCACCTGCAGGTACTCGCTGTCCCAGATTTCCAGCGCGGCGCATTGCGCCTGCAGGAGCCGCCAATAATGCCGCGGGTCGGCCACCGGCAGACGGCGCAGGTGCGGTTCGAGCCTGGCGCGCCACGGCCCTTGCTCGATCGCGTCATTGAGGCAGGAATGCGACGGCGCGGCAAAGTTACGCGGCATCTGGATCGCGAGCCAGCCGCCCGGTTTGACCGCGGACAGCAGGCCGGGTATCACTGCGTCGTGATTCGCTATCCAGTGCAGAGCGGCATTGCTGTAAAGCACATCCACCGTGCGCGCGGGACGCCACGTCGCGATATCCGCCTCGACAAAGTTCGCATGCGGATGATCGGCGCGCGCCTTGGCCAGCATCTCGCGCGAACTGTCGACGCCGGTCAGCTGCGCGTGCGGCCAGCGTTGCATGAATAAAGGCGCGAGATTGCCGGTGCCGCAGCCGAGGTCGACCACGGATGCAGGCGCCGTGGCCGGGATACGCGCCAGCAGGTCGAGGGCGGGGCGCAACCGCTCGCCGGCGAATTTCAGATATTGTGTCGGGTCCCAGCTCATGTTGGTCAGCGCAGCAGCTCGGTTACCTCGGCAATATCGTCGAGTGTTTCGGGTTCGCGCAGGGTTGTAAAGGTTTTTTCCGCCGGCTCCCCGGTGATCCGGTGAATTGATTGAGTGTGATTATCAAAGTCCATGGTGTCGGCTGGCGAACCTGCATTCTACTATTTTGTGAAGGTGTGGCGGGTACGCGCCCGGCGCGGTTTTATGGTTTCCCTTGGTCACTTTTTTCGTTTCGATAACCCCTATAATCGCGGTATGCGCGGGGCGTGGCCGCGGCAATGGGATGACGCGCGCAATGCATGACAGGCGGCACGATACACGAGAGGAATGTAATGCAGTTTGACTGGTCGGCACTCGGCGGAAAGGCGCCGACGGCGCTCATCAAGGCGCGCACACTTGCGCATCACGCGGCGCAATGGCCGACGAAGGCGGCACGCGCGAATCTGGACGCGCTGCCGGACGACAGTCACGCCGGGCTGACGTGGGATGGCGGGCGCGGTGCGCTGTTTTCGCAGCCGCTACCGGCGGACGGCGCGACTGTGCGCGTGGGTCTGCGCCTGGCGGGCCTCGCGCTGATCATGATGCGCGGCGACCTCACGCTCGATACCTACGAACTCGCGGGCCGGCGCGATTCCATGGTCGGCGTGTGGCTGGATTCGGCGTTGCGGGCGCTCGGGCTCAAGACCGCGAGCAGCGTTACGCTGCCGTATACGATACCTTTCCACACGGTGGCGCGCGGCTCCCCGTACAGCCTCAGCGGAGAATCCGAGGCGTTCGATGAACTTGCGCTCTGGTTCGGCGCGGCGGCGGACCTGCTCGATGAAGTGCGCGCGGGTTGCGCCGACGCGCAGCCGGGGCGGGTGTTGTGCTGGCCGCATCATTTCGATATCGCGACGCTCGTCAGCCTGGACGGGGCAGGCGCCGAAACCGCGCGGTCCGTCGGCATCGGGCTCTCGCCCGGCGACCATTACTATCCGCAGCCGTATGTTTACGTGAGCCCATGGCCGCGTCTGCATGCGGCGGGTTTACCGGCGTTGCCGCCGCCGGGCCACTGGCATACCCAGGGCTTTTTCGGCGCGGTCGCCACCGGCGACGAGATACTCGCGCTCGAAGACCGCCGGGCGGGGCTCCTCGCGTTTGTGCGCGCCGCGTACGAAATCGGCCGCGCATCAAAATAGTATTTCTGCACACGGAGGAAGCATGAAGTTCCATGGCGCCGCGGTGTCGGGCAACACGTACAAAGTCCGCATACTGCTTGAGCTCCTGCGCGTGCCCCACGAGAAGGTGCTGGTCGACCTCGGCAAGCACGAGCACAAGACGGACAAGTTCCGCGTCTTGAATCCGCGCGGCGAAGTGCCGGTGATCGAGGACGCCGGCGTCGTCATCTGGGATTCCGGGGCGTGCCTCGTTTACATCGCGCGCAAGTACGGCGGCGAGCTATGGTTGCCAGCCGACCCTGCCGCGATGGCGGAAGTGATGCAGTGGCTGTCGCTGGCGGCGAGCGAAATACAGTTCGGTCTGCAATACGCGCGGCGCGGTCTTGCGCAGGGGCGCTGGACGGCGGGGACCCTCGAGCAGGGCCATGCGATCGGCCGCGTTGCGTTGGCGGCAATCGAAGAGCGGCTGCAGAAGCACGACTGGCTTGCGCTGGGACGGCCGACGATTGCCGACGTAGCCTGCTTTCCCTACGTGGAGACGGCGCCGGAATCCGGGATTGCGTTGGCACCGTATCCGAAAATCAGCGCTTGGCTCGCGCGCTGCAAGGCATTGCCCGGCTGGCCGGAGCGGTAACCGTCTTTTAAAGAATGAAGGATGAAGGCGTGAACATAATCAAGGAGGCAGCGTGAAAATAACGGGAAGCGCATTGCGCGGTGTGCTGCTGGCGGCAATCGCCATGGTTAACGCCCCGGCCGTGGCCCAGCCCGTCGCGACGGATTATCCGCAACGGCCGGTGCGGGTGGTCGTGCCGTTCGCGCCGGGTGGCGCCACCGATATCATCGCGCGCATTCTTGCGCCCAAGCTCGGCGAGCGCCTCGGCCAGCAGTTCGTGGTGGACAACCGCGCGGGAGCGGCTGGCAACATCGCGGTCGAACTCGTCGCCGCGGCGCAGCCCGACGGCTACACGCTCCTGGTCGGCAATATCTCGACCAACTCGATCAATCCGCTGCTGTTCGCCGGCAAGCTGAAGGCCGACGCGCTGCGGGATCTCGCCGGCATCACGCTGCTGGTGTCGATTCCGAACGCCATAGTCGGCGGACCGAAGCTGCCGGCGAACACGCTGCAGGAGGCGATCGCGTACATCCGCGAGCGCCCCGGGCAGTTCAACTATCATGCGCCGCTCGGCTCGTACTCCCATCTCGACATGCTCGCGCTGCTCGCCGCCGCCGGCATCAAGATGACGCACCTGCCGTCGCGCGGCGCCGGCGAGACGCTGCCGGCGCTGATGCGCGGCGAAATCCTGATCTCGAATTCAAACGTCGCTTCCAACATCGGCGCCATCCGCGCCGGCCAGATCAAGGCGCTCGCCGTGACTTCCGCGCAGCGCGTGTCCGAGTTGCCCGAGGTGCCGACGCTCGCCGAGGCGGGGTTCCCCGGCATCGGCAGCCTCAACTGGAACGGTTTCTTCGCGCCGGCGCGCACGCCGCGGCACGTCATCGACAAGCTGCATGCCACGATCGTGGCGGCGATGCGGGAGCCCGAAATGCAGGACTTTCTCGCCAAGCGCCTGCTGCCGGTGACGTTGAGCGCTTCGCCGCGGGCGTTGGACGACTACGTGCGCGCCGAATCGAAAAAGTGGGCGAAGATCATCAAGGACAACAACGTCAAGATCGATTAAGGAGTATCGGAACAAGTGGGCTACGCCCCCTTGTATATCCCCCACTTCAGTGAAAGCTTTGAGCAAACGAAAATCTTGATCAAAGCTTTCTTAAACGTTCTTAAGCGACGATTGAAGCAAATGAACGGAGTGAAATGATGGGCGTCAAAGCAGGGCAACTCTCGCAGCCGCATCTGACGATGACGATAGAAAAGGATATCCGCATCCCGATGCGCGACGGCGCGACTCTCGTTGCCGACATATTCCGCCCCGCGGAGGCCGGCCAATATCCGGCCATCGTGAACATCAGCTGCTATCAGAAAGACAAGGTGTGGGTGCCGCCGGCCGATCTGGAAGAGGAGGCGAATCCCTACATGACGTGGGAGACAGTGAATCCGCTGTGGTGGGTGCCGCGTGGCTACGTGTGCGTGCGCATCGACACGCGCGGCTCCGGCAAATCGCCGGGTCTCTCCGATCCGGGCGGGTGGCAGGAGACGCTCGACTTCTACGACGCGATCGAGTGGGCGGCGAAGCAGACTTGGTGTAGCGGCAACATCGGCGCCGCGGGCATTTCGTACCACGCGACACAGCAATGGCGCGTGGCCGGCCTGCAGCCACCCGCCCTGAAGGCGATGATTCCGTGGGAAGGCTATGGCGACACCTACCGCGACGCGGTGTATCACGGCGGCATTTTCCAGCTTTACTATCTCGCGACCTGGTACGCAACACAGATGGCGCACCACCTGCTC
>JANNPG010000093.1:0-2408 GCA_031399805.1 Betaproteobacteria bacterium
AAAATGCGGGTAGCGCAGGCGACCCCGCCAGCACCCGCCTCAAATCAGGCGAGTCGCCTGCGCTACGCCCCGAATTGCATTGCCATGGAGATGACGTCTCGCTCATTTTGAAACGCGATCTTAGTGTCTTGTAGATCGGCACGTGCAACCACGCATTAATTTTGTTTGAACAGGAATTTTTCTTTGTCGAACCGACGCAACCGTTATGTTGAAAGGAAGATCGTGAAACCGACGCCGTTGACCGCTGATTGTTTCGCCAGCCGAATTTTGACCATCCTGAGTACCGTGGTTGTTGCCGCCCTCGTGGCGCCTGTGCTGGCGCAGGCGCCCGACCCGGCCGCCAAGTACCCGCCGGAGCAGATCCGCATCGTAGTTCCCTTCACGGCGGGCGGTGGTACGGACGTCATCGCGCGCCTCGTCGCGCGACACCTTTCCGAAGCCTGGAAGGTTACCGTGCTGATCGATAACCGCGTGGGCGCCGGCGGCGTGATCGGCTCGCAATACGTGACGACGCAGAAGCCGGACGGCGGCACCTTGCTCGCGGTCGCGAGCGCATTCGCCGTGCGCTCCGCGATCGACCGCAGCGTGCCGTACGACGTGCCCCGGGATTTCTCCGGCGTGGGGCAGATGGCGCGTTCGCCGAGCTTCATGGTCGTGTCGCTGAAGTACGGCTTCAATTCGCTCAAGGAACTGATCGCGTATGCAAAGAAACAACCGGCCGGCATCCTCTACGGCTCGGCGGGCGTGGGCAGCACCGCGCACATGCACGCGGCGGCGGTCGCGCACTTGGCGGGCATCAAGGCCGACCACGTCGCGTTCCGCGGCACGCCGGAGGCAGTCAACGACGCGCTTGCGGGACGGGTGCACTACGCATTCGCCCCCGGGCCGAATGCGATTCCGCTGGCGAGGGCGGGCAAATTGCAGATTCTGGCGACGACCTCCCCGGCGGGTGCGCGCTTCCTGCCGGGCATACCGAGTATTGCGCAGGCCGGGCTGCCCGGTTACGAGGGCGACGACTGGTTTGGCGTGTTCGCGCCGGCCGGTACCCCGCTCGCGATCCGCGAGCGCGTGTCGAAGGAGATGGCGCGCATCCTCGCGCTGCCCGCGGTGCGCGAGCATCTGTTCACCCTCGGCGCGGAACCGGTTTCTTCGCGCCCGGTGCAATTTGAGACCATGGTGCGCGAGTACATCGCCGGCATGCGCAAGCTCGGCAGCGAAATCGGCATCAAGGCCGAGTGATCATGAGATCGATCGAAGCGCGCCTGACGCAGATGGGCTACGCACTGCCGCCGCCGTTCGTGTTCCCGAAGTTCAATCGCACCGGCTGCACGCAGGCCGGCGTGCTGCTCCTGCTGTCGGGGCACGGGCTCGACCTGCCGAAACTGCCGGGCGTCCGCCAGACCGGCAAGTTCGGCGTCGATATCACGGTGGACGAAGGCTACGCGACCGCGCGCGCGGTCGCGCTCACCATGCTGGCAACGATCAAGGCGCATTGCGGCGACCTGGATCGGGTGAAGCGCGTGTCGCGCCTGTTTGGCATGTGCAACTGCACGCCGGATTTCGTCCAGCATCCACAGGTCATCGATGGCGCGTCAGATCTGTTTCTCGAACTGTGGGGACCCGAGTTCGGCCGGCACGCGCGTTCGGCAGTGGGACAGGTATCGCTGCCGCGCGGAATCGCGGTGGAGATCAACGGCGAGTTCGAGTTGGCGGCGTAACGTTACCCTTCGCCCTTCGTCTTTCCGCCTCACGCCTCACGCGTCCTTCATCCTTGACTTGCGTGCAGGCACGGCGGAAGCTTTCGCGGAAAACGAACTCCGGCACCGAACATTGCCGGGGATGCCGTTCACCCAAATGGAGGCGCAGCATGCAGCTCACCCGCAAAGTGAACAACTTTTGTGTTGCAATGACGGCGCTCCTGCTGTGCGCCGGACCACTGCACGCCGCCGAAAGTTATCCGTCCAAACCGGGGCGGCTCATCCTGCCGTTCGGCGCGGGCGCATCCACCGACATCGTGGGCCGCATATTCGCGCAGCGCTTCAGCGAAGAGTGGGGACAAACGCTCATCGTTGACAACCGACCGGGTGCCGCCGGCATCATAGGCACCGAGCTCGCCGCAAAATCCGCTCCCGACGGCTACACGATATTCACCTACGGCATCAATCAGGCCATCACTCCCGCGCTCTACCAAAAGCTGCCGTACGACAACCGCCGCGATTTCATGCTGATCTCGCTCTACGCCACGATGCCGAACATACTTACCGTGACGCCGGCGCTGGGCATTGCGAGCGTGCAGGATTTCATCAATGCCGCAAAGGAGAGTCCCGGCAAGTTCAAGTATGCGTCATCCGGCATCGGGGCCTCGCCGCATCTCACGATGGAGCTTTTCAAGTCGATGGCCGGCATCG
>JANNPG010000126.1:0-20510 GCA_031399805.1 Betaproteobacteria bacterium
CCAACTGCTCGGGCGACAGCGTCGCGGCCTGCGCGCCGGCGCGCGGCTTCTGCAGCGCGGTCAGCTTCTCCAGCGGCTGCTGCAGGTTGTCTTAGAGTTCCTTTATCTTTCCGAGATAGCTCTGTTGCGCGCGCGCCTCCATCTGCTGGATCACGGTGAGCGGACGGGTGAACGCAGCACGGCTCCTCAGCTTGGTGAGGTCGAAATCGCCCGCGACCTGCTCAACGAGACTCTGCGCGAAATTCAGATTGCCGTTGCGCGGGACTGCCAAGCGCTGGCCGAAAACTTCCTGGATTTCGACGGCAGCACCATCGGTCAGCATGTCGACGTCGGACACCAGCACCACCGAGTTCTCCTGCGCCGATTCCTTGAGTTGCGGATCGCCCTTGGGTTCCTCCGCTTTTGCCGCCGCTTTCGGGTCCTTCGACGGCGGTTCGTACGGCTTGGGCTTGCCTTCCGGAAACGCGGTCTTGAATTTGCCGGTCACCCGGATCGCCAGTGGATACGGCGAGCCCGCCGGCTGAAAACCGCGCGTCGAGGGTTCGCCCGACAGCGTCGCGATGATGAGGTCGGCCAGCATCGCGTTCGGCGAAGATTGCACGAGCACCGTCTGCGTCAGCCCCGCGGCCGGCTTGCCGGTGATTGTGCTCGGGAATGGCAGCAAGAGCGTGCCGACCTGGCTCGCGACGACGTCGTCCTTGTTAAGCGCATCGCCGTTGAGCGACAGGAGCGTGGGCAGTATGCGCGGCCCCGCGCCGCTCGCGTAAGTAAGGTCCGCGACCACCTTGCCCATCTCCATGCCGTAGCCCCAGTGCTTGAGCAGGTGGTAGAAAGTCGACTGCCCGGCATTGTTGCCGCCAAACGGATTCTGCAGGTCGGGCTGCTGATCGAAGTAGGCGTACGAATCGAGGAACGCAATCATCTTGCCGCCGCGCAGGATGAACTGGTCGAGCGCGTATTCGGTGGCCTCCGATATGTCGCGCGGGTGTATCACCAGCAGCACCTTGATGTCGTCCGGAATCCGCTCGGTTTTGAGATCGACTTTCTTGACCGTGAAGATGTTCTGCAATTCGTTCGCGAGCACCCACGGCTCGGTCGGCTGCTGTTTGATCATCGGATTGAGCGGCCGTCCCATGACCGGCAATCCGCTCATGATGCCGACCACCGGCTTTTTCAGCGACGCCACGCGCGTGATGGCGCGCGTGATGTCGTACTCGAGCAACTGTTCGCGGTCGGGTGCGAGCACCGGCAGCGCCGCTTTCTGGTCGAGGAAGCTCACCGCCAGACCGAGGTAGAACTTCTCCTGCGTGTTGGTGAGCTGGCCTTCGATGCCGTCGAGCACGGCGGAATCCTCCGCATCCGAATCGGGTTCGGGATTCAACTTCTCGATGATGACCTTGCCGTTGCCCGCGCGCTCGAACTCGCTTAACAGGTCCTCGACGCGTTTGGCGAAGGTTTTCAGCCCGACCGGCACCACGCTGCTGCCCTGCGAATAATAAAGCCGGATCTTGACCGGCGCATCGAGCTTGGCGACGATGGCCTTGGTGCCCGGCGACAGCGTGTAGACGCTGCCCTGCGTCAGGTCGAAGCGCGCGTTGAAGGCGCCGAGCAGGAAGTTGACGGCGATCAGAATCACCACCAGCGCGGTCACGCCGCCGGTCGAATAAAAGAGAGTCGCGAGATGTTTTTTGTTCATGGCTTGTTACCCCGCACGATGGCCGCGTATGACGACGCCCGTCGTAAACAGCGCAAAACCGATCAGCGACGCGAAAAACACGACGTCGCGCAGATCGAGTACTCCGCGCTGGAATCCTTCGAAATGAGTCATTACGCTGAAGGCGGCGATCGTTTGCACGAACGCCGGGTTTGCCCAGCGCACCAAGAGATCGGTCACCGGCGTGAAGCCGGCAAGTATCAGAAAGAGACAGATCACCACCGACACGATAAAGCTGATCACCTGGTTGCGCGTCATCGCCGAGGTCATGCAGCTGATCGCGAGATAACTGCCTGCGAGCAGCGCGCTGCCGACGTAGCCGGCAAAGATGACGCCGTTATCCGGGCTGCCGAGCCAGTTCACCGTGATCCACACCGGGAAAGTCAGCGCCAGCGCAAGGATCAGGAACAGCCACGACGCGAGGAACTTGCCGACGATCGCCTGCCACGTCGTAATCGGCATCGTCAGCAGCAGTTCGAGCGTGCCGAGCCGGCGCTCCTCGGACCACAGCCGCATGCCGGCCGCCGGCACCAGGAAGAGATAAAGCCACGGATGCCAGGTGAAGAACGACACCAGCGACGCTTCGCCGCGCTCGAAAAAATTGCCGACGGTGAAGGTGAAGAAACCCGTCAGCAGGAGAAAGATGACGAGAAACACGTAAGCAACCGGCGACGTGAAGTAGCCGCCGAGTTCGCGCTTCATGATGGCTTTGATGTTGTTCCACGCGTTCATCTCAATGCGCCCCCTTGACCGTGTCCGGCAGCGTGATCGAACGGAATACTTCGTCGAGCCGCCCTTCTTCAACGTGGATTTCGTCGAGTTGCCAGCTTTCGCGCCGCGCGAGTTCGGCGATGCTGCCGACGAAGGCGCCATTGCCGCCGCGTTCGCGCGGATAGGCGCGCATCACGACGCTGCCGCCGGCCTCGCTCAACACTTCGGTGCGCGCCGCCAGCGGCGCCAGTTTCGCGCCGAGCGCGGCGGCGTTCGCACTGCGCGTGGCAAAGCGCACCGCGCCGGCGAATTCGGAGCGCGATTTCAATTCCTGCGGCGTGCCGCTGGCGACGATTCTGCCGCGATCGATGATGATCACCCGCGTGCAAGCCGCCTCGACTTCCTCGAGGATATGCGTCGAGAACACGATCGCCTTCTTTTCGCCCATGCGCTTGATGAGGCCGCGCACCTCGTGTTTCTGGTTGGGATCGAGCCCGTCGGTCGGCTCGTCGAGCACCAGAATGGCGGGATCGTGGATGATGGATTGCGCGAGACAGGTGCGGTGCTTGTAGCCCTTCGACAGGGTATCGATGGTCTGGTAGAGAACGCTCTCGAGAAAACACGTTTCGACCGCCGTGTGGACCGCCTTCTTTTTGGCGCCGCCCGTCAAGCCGCGCAAATCGGCCGCGAAGCCCAGGAAGCCATGCACCGTCATGTCGGCGTATCCAGGCGCGTTCTCGGGCAGGTAACCGATGAGCCGCTTGGCGGGCAGCGGACTCTCGACGATGTCGAAACCGCCGATCGTGACGCTGCCCGCGGTCGGCGGGTAGAAGCCGGTGATGACGCGCATGGTGGTCGACTTGCCGGCGCCGTTCGGGCCGAGAAAGCCAAGCACCTCGCCGCGCTCCACGCTGAAAGAAATGTCGTCGACGGCGTGCTTCGCGCCGAACGACTTCACCAAGTGTTCAACTTTAATCATTGTGATTCCTCCGCCGCGCCGACCGCCCAGCCTGTCAGCGCGCTTATTGTGTCTGCCTTAATGGGGTCGCGTCGGAGCGATTCAAGTCCGACGCCGGATATCGACCGTCCAACCTTGCGCGAAGTTCCCGCAACCCCGCGCAGCCAGCCAATCGAATCTCCGATTAGATGCCAGCCCGTGTGGCGGCATGCCCGCCGCCACCCGCGGAGCCGGATTATCGCAGGTTTTCAGCCGATTTGTGCATCTTCGGGCGCCGCGGCTCGGGCTTATTCCGGCAGAGCATTCAGAAAATACATCGCCTTCAGAAGCGTGCTCGGCTCGCCAAGCGGTCCGTACCAGCGCCCGTACACGTTCAGAATATCCCCGCTGCGGTAGAGCTGCGCGAGTTCGCGATTGACCGCCAGCCGAAAATCGGCGTCGCGGCGCAGCATCAATGCATAGGGCTCGTACGAGAACATTTCGTCGCTCAGACGATAAGAGGGCGCATCGATCGCGTTCAACGCGAGTCCGATCAGAATGATGCGATCCGACGCGTAGGCGTCGATCCGGTCTTCGCGCAGCGCCGCATAGCCTTCAGCGTGAGTCCGCACGGGTATGATTTCGGCCTTGACCTCGGCCTGGTCCAGCGCAGCCTTGATCACTTTCTCGGTAGTCGTGCCCGGAATTACGCTGATCTTCCTGCCGGCGAGGTCCTTGACGGTGCCGAGCTTGGCCCGCGCCTTGCTGATGTAGCTGCCGCCGTCGACGAATATCATGTTGCTGAAGTCGACTTTTTCCTGGCGCGCGAGCGTGTGCGTCGTGGTGCCGCACTCGATATCGACCTGCCCTTTCATCACGTACGGGATACGCGTATTGACGTCGACCTTGACCCACATGATCTTGAGTTCGGCGAGCCCCAGCTGCCGCTGGATGCCTTCGGCGACGCGCTTGCACACATCGACGGAGTAACCCTGCGGCCGGTTGTCATTGCTCACAAACGAAAACGGCACCGCGGATTCGCTGTAACCGAGCGCGATCGTTTTCGTCGCCTTGATTTTCTTCAGCACGCCCTGCGGCTCGGCCGCCAGCGCCACCGCGGTGCACAGGCATGCCAGTGCAACGGCAATAATCAGGTTTTTCAAGCGCGCCTCTCTTAAAAAATCATCGTCCGAATGGTGCCGGGTAAAGGATTCGAACCCTCGACCGTCGCATTACAAATGCGCTGCTCTACCAACTGAGCTAACCCGGCCCGGCGGGGATTTTCTCATACTTAGGGAAGCTGATTAAGTACAGTTTTGTCATTCCCGTGAAAGCGGGAATTTAGGATAGTCTGGCAATTGCTGGGTCCCCGCCTTCTCCGGAACGACTTATTGTGACGGATAAGCCGTGCGGATCAGCGTGCGGGCGGCGCAATCGATTCGAGCGTATTTTCAACGTGGCGCACGCGGTCGCCCACCCTCAAGTCGGGCGCCATGTCCTGCGTGACGAATCCGAACTGGCCGCTATCGTAGCGGACGGTGATTTCCCACACGCTGCGCGTGGTCGGTTCGCGCTGCACGCGCTGCGCGCCGCCGCGACCGAGGGTGAACAACGGCACGGTCTGGGTTTCGTTGCCGGTGCCGCCGGACTGCGGCGACAACGCAAGGTTCGGCAACAGATTGCGCTCGGGCGCCACCGGCTTATCGATACGGCGGATGTTGTAAACCACGCCGCATTCCGGACACAGGACCACCACCCGCGGCTTGTCGGCGGCCGCATCGGCGGCGGCGCGCGCGGCTGGCGCGGCGAGACACAGCGTCGCCAGCGCAGCCGCCGCAAGGTACTGATCGATATTCCTGTGCATGTTATTTCAGTCTGATCCGTTATCAGCGACAGGCTACACGCGCCGTCGCCTGCGGGCAACTGCGGCGTTACGAAAAAACGGCGGCACCCTCGCGGATGCCGCCGTCATCGAACCGCGGGCAAACTTTAGGCCAGCGGTTTCGCGATGTAGCCGTAACGTAAATTGCTGCGGCCTTCGCCGTACTTCTCGTAGGTCTCCTTGATCTGTGCGACGCGGTCGGTCAGGACTGCGGCCTGCTGCTTGGGCGAGAATTTGTAGAGCCGCGCGTTGTTGCCACCGAAGATCGCAGTCTTGACCGGGCCGTCGGCCGCGCCGAGCGGCGTGTAGCCGTACTGCTTTTGCATGTCCTCGGGTATTTCCAGCCGGCGCAGCGCTTCGATCTGCCATTGCGGCGCGCCGGTCCACACGGCGTCCGTTCCCCACACGACGTGATCGGCGCCGAGGCCCTTCACCAGCGTGCCCATCACGGCCGCACCCAGCCGCGGATTGGCGGTCGTCGTCCACGCGAATAGTTGTCCCAGGTCGCCGTAGACGTTCTTGACGCCGTACTTTGCCGGAATATCCGCCAGGTCGGTGACCCATTCGATGCGTCCGGTCTTCTCGAAGTGCTCCCACGCGGACTTCGGAGCGTTCGGGCCGGTCCAGCGCCAGCCCGAGTGATAGATGATGAAGTTGAGCTGCGGCCAGTCTTTCGCCGCCTTGCCCACGTCGCGCACGTCGGAGTAGGCAAGCAGGTGCGGGAATTTCTGCTCGATCTCGGGCGGGAACAGGCCCTTGTGTATGCAAACGTTGGCCGAACTCGGGCTCGTCTTGCTCCATTTGACGAGTTTCTCGTAGAACGGATACATGATCTTCTCGTCGTCCAGCCGGAACGGCCACTTGGAGAGGTGCTTGTTGGTGTTGTCGCCGATGGTGTAGCCCTTCCACGAATCGGGCTTGAGCCGTGCCTGCTCTTCCTCCACCTTGTCCAGCCAGCCATCCCGGCCCGCCGTGAAGATCGCGTGCGAGAACATGCGCTTGGTGCCCGCCTCCTTGTTCACTTTTTCGCGCGCCGCGTACTTCATGTCGTTGGTGAGGAAGGAAAACTTCTCGTCAACCGAGTACGAGCCGCTGATGCAGGCCACCTTGGTGTCGCTGTCGAGGTAGATTTCCTTGAAGTAGTTGGCGAACTTGAGATCGTCGATGGTCTGCTCCTTCTCAGCGAGCGACTTGTTCCAGCCCAGCTTGCCGACCGTCGCGCGCTGGCCGATGAAGGCCGTGACGGGCGTGTCGTCGCGCAGGAAGTGGGTGTGCATGTCCATGATGAACTGGTTTTTCAGTCCCTTCGCGCGCTCGTCCGCCATTTCCGGCGTCGCTGCTTCCGCGCGGCTCACCGCGTAAAACGGCCCGTAGGTGTCGTTCATCGCGACGAACGCCGCGGCCATGCCGGCCGCGCTCTTGAAGAAGGTGCGCCGGGAGACGCCCTGTTTTCTCGCGAGTTGCGCGCCCAGTTCCATCATGCGCTTCTGGAACTCGCGCTGTTTCTCGGTCTGCGGGCACGGCATGTACTCGTCGCTCGAGACGACCTGCGTGGGAATCGGTGATGGGTACGAGTTTTCAGCAGGCAATACCTGTTTCAGCTCTTCAGGGTTAAGCATTTGCGGCCTCCGGTGGTGTAAATGTTGATGCTCGCGCCGCCAGCGGTCTGTGCCGCTCTGCCCAAGATCAGGCTATGGATTTAGCGCCTGACCCATTCTCCACGGGGCGATTGGGCCTGTCAAACCCGCGCACCGCCGGCGCCCGGCGCGCAATCGCGGCAGTCGAGCCGGTCCCGCCCCCGGCAAGGCACACCTTCGAACAAAGCAGGTCGGCGGGCCGAGCACGCCGCGCGCAATGGCTTCAGCCGGGTTGCGCGCGAACTCGCGGCGGTGGCTCGACAGCGCCGACAACCGCCTCCTATAATCAATCACACCAAAGAGGAACCACGGCATGGGAATTGCAGTCCGCCGGCTGTCGGCAGCGTGCGGAGCAGAGGTCGTCGGCGTCGATTTCACGCGCGCGCCTGACGCCGCCAGCGTGCAGCAAATCCAGCGGGCGCTCGGCGAGAACTGCGTGCTGGTGTTCGCGGCGCGGACATCACGCCGGCGCAGCATATCGTGTTCAGCCGGCTGTTCGGTCCGCTCGAAGCCCATGTCATCGGTGACTTCGGGCTGCCCGGCCACCCGGAGATTTTCGTGGTCTCCAACGTAAAGGAGGACGGCAAGTTGAAAGGCGCGGTCTATACCGGGCAGTACTGGCATTCGGATCTGTCATACATGCAGAAACCTTCGCTAGGTTCGCTGCTCCTGTGCCACGAAATGCCGGACGTCGGCGGCGACACCATGTGGGCGAATCTTTACCGCGCCTACGACACGCTGTCGGACACATTGAAGAAATTCCTCGCTGAACTGCGCGCGGTACATGACTACAGCCACGCCTACGACACCTATTTCGCCCATCTCAAGGAGCGCCCGCCGCTGACACCGGAACAACGCGCGAAGACGCCGCCCGTCGAACACCCGATGGTGCGCACGCACCCGGTCACCGGGCGCAAAGCGCTGTACGTCAATCCGGGCTTCACGACGGGCATAGTCGGCATGCCGCGCGAGGAAAGCCAGCCGCTGCTCGATTTTCTGTTCCGTCACTCGACGCGCCCCGAGTTCATTTACCGTCACCAGTGGCAGGTGCACGACCTCGTGTTCTGGGACAACCGCTGCGCCATGCACTACGCGCTGGCGGACTATGATTTTTCAGTCCGCCGGCATATGCATCGCACCACGATCGCAGGCGACGCACCTTAATGACCGTGTCGCGAGCGCTAGCGCCGCCCTCAACTGCCGTTTTCGTTATGCACTTCGGGGAAAAACACGTCTTTCCATGACGCAGGTTTTATCTTGAGCGCTTCGGTTTTGTACATGAATTCCACGAATTTCATAATCCCCTGCGGCGCCACGGTAAAAATAAATTGCGGAACGACGATCGACGACTATTTGACGATTTGCAGTTTGCGTTTGCCGCCGGCGGCGGGCGGCTGCGGCGCGGGTACGGAGGGTGTCGTGGCGCTCTCGGCTGGCGCCGCCGGCTCGGGCTGGAAAAACAGACCCTGGCTGTTTTCCTTGGCGAAGATGCCCTGCACCGCCGCGACCGGAATAGAGCATTCGCGCGAAACGCCGGAAAAACGCGCGGCAAACTGAATCATGTCGTCGCCGATCGTCAGCCGGTGCGCCGCATCGGGGCTCACGTTGAGGACGATTTCTCCGTCTTTCACGAATTCCATCGGCACCCGCGTGTGCGCGTCGACCTTGACCGACAGGTAAGCGGTGAGCCCGCTGTCACTGCACCATTCGCAGATGGCGCGTATCAGGTACGGTTTGGTCGAGCGCTCTTTCGCCATCGCCGCATTTACCTTCTTACTTGCGCATGACCTTTTCAGACGCGGTCAGCGAGTCGATGAACGCGGGCCGGCTAAACAGGCGCTCGGCGTATTTCATGAGGGGTGCTGCCTGCTTGGGCAACTGGATGTCGTAATAATCGAGCCGCCACAAGAGCGGCACAATGGCGACGTCGAGCATCGAAAACTCGTCGCCCAGCATGTATTTCTGCTTGGCGAACACCGGCGCGATCTGCGCGAGATTGTCGCGGATCACCGCGCGCGCCTTGTCCGCCAGCCGCTGGTTGCCTTTCTCCAGCGACTCCACGTGTGTAAACATCTCGTGCTCGAAGCGGAACAGAAAGAGCCGTGCGCGCGCGCGCATAACCGGGTCGGCCGGCATCAATTGCGGATGCGGAAAGCGGTCGTCGATGTATTCGTTGATGATGTTCGATTCGTACAGCATCAAATCCCGCTCGACCAGCACCGGCACCTGGTTGTACGGATTCATCACCGCGAGATCTTCGGGCTTGTTGTGCAGATCGACGTCGACGATCTGGAAATCCATGCCCTTTTCGTACAACACGTTGCGGCAGCGCTGGCTGAAAGGGCAGGTCGTGCCTGAGTACAGAGTCATCATAGAGGCACCGTTTTAGTGAACGTCCTTCCAGTAGGATTTCTTGAGAGCAAACACGAGCACAAATAAGAGGCCGAGCAGTAGCAGCACGTAAAACCCGATCTGGCGGCGTTCGAGGCGCGCCGGTTCGGCCATGTAGTTCATGTAATTGACGAGATCGACCACCGTCTTGTCGTACTCAAGCGGCGACAACGTTCCCGCGCCGGGGGTCAGTGTTTTCAGCACGTAGCGGGTGATCTCCCTGCCGTCCTTCACTGCCACCGATTCTTCGAGCTGAGCCACGCCCTTGGCCGCAATCAGCGCCGCGTGAGCCGCGCGCTCCTTTTCAAATACTTCCTCGTGCAATTGCTGCTGCCCGCTCAACTGCCACAGCACGTGCGGCATGCCGACGTTGGCGAACACCAGATTGTTCCAGCCGGTGGGCCGCGACGGATCGCGATAGAACGAGCGCATATAGGTGTATATCCAGTCGGCGCCGGAGCCAGCACCCGAACTGCGCGAACGCGCGGTCACCGTGAGGTCCGGCGGCGCCACGCCGAACCATTGTTTCGCGTCCTTGCGATCCATCGCCACCTGCATCAGTTCTCCGACCTTGACACCGGTGAAGATCAGGTTGTCCTTGATCTGCATTTCCGTGAGACCGAGGTCCTGCAGCCGGTTGTAGCGCATGTAACCCGCCATGTGACAATTCAGGCAGTAATTGACGAATACCTTGGCGCCGTTCTGCAACGAAGCGAGGTTGTGCGAATTGATCGGCGCGGTTTGCAGGCGCGGCCCTTCCGAGCACAGCGCCGCAAGCGGAGCGAGCAATGCCGCAACAACCGCGCCGCGGGTGAGTCTGCTGAGTGCGGCGCTTACCATGTCAACCTCGCCGGCTCCGGTTTGCATGGGTCGATTTTTGAATACCATGGCATCAGTATGAAGAACAGGAAGTAAATCGCCGTGCCGATGCGTGCCGCCACGGTTGCGCGGTCGGCGTTGCCGAGCCACCCGCCGAACTGTCCCCACACGTTTACGGGCTCGGTGCCGAGGTAGCCGAGCAGCAGGAACACGACCACGAATGCCGCGAGCGCGCTCTTGAAGACTGGACCTTTGTAGCGGACCGACTTGACCGGGCTGCGATCGAGCCACGGCAACAGGAAAAGAATCATCGTCGCGAGCCCCATCGCCAGCACGCCGGGGAACTGCGAATTGAAGAGCGGCGGAATCGCGCGCAGGATCGAATAATAGGGCGTGAAATACCACACCGGCGCGATATGCGACGGCGTTTTTAAGGGATCAGCCGGGATAAAATTGTTGTACTCCAGAAAGTAACCGCCCATCTCCGGCACGAAAAACATGATGACCGAGAACACGATCAGGAACACCACGACGCCGAGCGTGTCCTTGACCGAATAGTACGGGTGCGAGTAGATGCCGTCGAGCGGCAGGCCGGTCTGCGGGTCCTTCGGCTGCTGTTTGATTTCAACGCCGTCGGGATTGTTGGAGCCCACTTCGTGCAGCGCCGTCAGATGCGCGGCAACCAGGCCCAGCAGCACCAGCGGGATCGCGATGACGTGGAACGCGAAGAACCGGTTGAGCGTCGCATCCGATACCACGTAATCGCCGCGGATCCAGAGCGACAGATCCTCGCCGATGAACGGCACCGCGCTGAACAGGTTGACGATCACCTGCGCGCCCCAGTACGACATCTGGCCCCACGGCAGGAGGTAGCCAAAAAACGCCTCCGCCATCAGGCACAGGTAGATCAGCATGCCCAATATCCACAGCAGTTCGCGCGGCTTGCGGTACGAGCCGTAGAGCAGGCCGCGGAACATGTGCAGATAAACGCAAATGAAAAACGCCGACGCGCCGGTCGAATGCATGTAACGGATAAACCAGCCGCCCCACACGTCGCGCATGATGTACTCGACCGACGCGAACGCCTGCGCCGCGTCCGGCTTGTAGTGCATGGTGAGAAAAATGCCGGTCACGATCTGCAGCACGAGGACAAACGCCGACAGCGAACCAAAGTAGTACCAGAAGTTGAAGTTCTTGGGTGCTACGTACTTGCCCCACTGTTCTTCCCACATTTTTACCAGCGGGAAACGGGCGTCGACCCAGGTCAAGAGACCATTCAAAGGACCGGCGCCGGTTACCGGTTGTTTTTCCACAGCGGCCATGTTTACGCTCCCTTGCGCTCGTCGCCGATGATGATCTTGGCATCGCCGACAAACTTGTACGGGGGCACCCGCAGATTCACCGGCGCAGGCGAGCCGCGGAACACGCGGCCGGCCAAATCGAATTTGGAGCCGTGGCAGGGGCAGAAGAAACCGCCGCTCCAGTCCTGCCCCATGTCGCTCTTGGCTTCGACCGACTTGAACTCGGGCGAGCAACCGAGATGGGAACACACGCCTTCCACCACCAGGATGTCCGGCTTGATCGAACGATATTCGTTTTTCGCGTAAGCAGGCTGCTCCGGAACTTCTGATTTCGGATCGGACACGCGACCGTCATTATTCTGGATGCCGTCGAGCATTTCCTTGGTGCGATTCATGACAAACACCGGCTTGCCGCGCCATTCGACGATTTGCATGTCGCCGGGCGCCAGCTTGCTGATGTCGACCTCGACGGGAGCGCCAGCGGCCTTGGCGCGTTCCGACGGAAACATGCTGCCGGCGAACGGCACTGCCGTTGCCGCGGCGGCCACGCCACCGACGACACCCGTGGCGGCCATCAGAAAACCGCGTTTACCCTGATCTACTTCCTGATCCGACATGGAATTCCCCGCTGGCGAGATGACAAAAAACGGTTATTTTAGCGAATTCCGCGCGAAAACTTAAGTAAAACATGAAAATAGTCCATGGGTTCAGGCAATTGCACGCGATCGGGCGGGCCTGAAAATCCCTGTTTGCGGCTAGACGGGGTTGGCAATATCCACGAAGTGATGTGTGAATCCAAAACGCGCCGCGAGATGTTCACCGAGCGCCTGAATGCCGTAACGCTCGGTCGCGTGATGGCCGGCGGCAATGTAGGCGACACCGGACTCGCGCGCGAGGTGCACCGTCTGTTCGGAAATCTCGCCCGACAGGTAGGCGTCGACGCCGAGACGCACGGCGTCCTCGAGGTAACCCTGCGCGGCACCGGTGCACCACGCGACGCGGCGCACGAGCTTCATTTCATCCCCGATGATCTGCGGCGCGCGACCGAGGCGCTCGGCGATGCGCCGCGCGAGTTCGCCGAGCGTCACCGGCTCGGCGAACGCGCCATGCGCGCCAAGGTCCTGTTCGCCGAACCGGCCGCCGCACGGCAGTTCGAGCCGGCGCGCGAGCTGGACGTTGTTGCCGACCTCGGGATGAGCATCGAGCGGCAAATGAAACGCGAACAAGTTCAGATCGTGCTTGAGCAGCAGGGCGAGGCGTTCCCGCCGCGTGCCGGTCACGCGCGGATCTTCGCCGCGCCAGAAATAGCCATGATGCACGAGCACGGCGTCGGCGCTGCGCGCGACCGCCTCGCGCACGAGGTCAAGCGACGCGGTGACGCCGGTCACAATCGTGGATACTTCGGCGCGCCCTTCCACCTGCAGGCCGTTTGGGCAATAATCGCGGAAGCGGACAACGTCGAGATATTGATTGAGATAAGTCTCGAGTTCGGTGCGTCGCATGATGAGCGCGCATTCTAACCTGATTACAACTTCGGCCGGCCCGGCACCGGACGCGTCATGCGCAAACTTTGGCTGATATTCGCACAGACCACCACGATCTGCCTCGGCATCCTGTTCGTGGTGTCAACGCTTCGCCCCGAACTCCTGGCGTCGGGCACGCGCACGAGCGTCGATGTCGTAACCACCCGCGAAACGGCGGTCGCGCCTGCCGCGCACCCTGTCGCCTCGTACCGCGATGCCGCCAAAAAAGCGATGCCGACGGTGGTCAATATCTACACCAGCAAGGAAACCAAGGCGCCGCGTCATCCGTTCATGGACGACCCGGTTTTCCGCTATTTTTTCGGCGAACAGTTCGACGCGCAAACACGGCGCACCTTCAGCTTGGGCTCCGGCGTGATCGTCAACGACAAGGGTTACATCCTGACCAATCACCACGTGGTCGAGGCCGCGGATGAAATCGAAATCGCGCTTGCCGACACGCGCCGCGCCAGGGCGCGCGTCGTCGGCAGCGACCCGGAGACGGACCTCGCGGTACTGAAAGTCGATCTCAGGAATCTGCCGGCCGCCACGTTCGCGCAGTCTGACCAGGCGCGCGTCGGCGACGTGGTGCTGGCAATCGGCAATCCGTTCGGCGTCGGCCAGACCGTGACCTCGGGCATCATCAGCGCGCTCGGCCGCAGTCACCTCGGCATCAACACGTTCGAGAATTTCATCCAGACCGACGCGGCGATCAACCCCGGCAATTCTGGCGGCGCGCTGGTCGACGTCAGCGGCAATCTGCTCGGCATCAATACCGCGATCTATTCGCGCAGCGGCGGCTCGCAGGGCATCGGCTTCGCCATCCCGTCGAGTCTCGCCAAGCAGGTGATGGAACAAATCATCGAAAACGGCACGGTGACGCGCGGCTGGATCGGCATCGGCGTGCAGGACCTGACGCCCGAGATTGCGGAGTCGCTCAAGCTGCCGAAGGTCCGCGGCGCGCTGATTACCGAAGTTGTCAACGGCAGCCCGGCGGACAAGGCGGGTATCAAACTCGGCGACGTGCTCGTCGGCGTGGAGGGCAAGCCGGTGACCGATTACGCGAGCACGCTCAACCTGATCGCGGCGTTGCGGCCGGGCAACATTGCAACGCTTAAAGTGATGCGCGAAAAAAATGAACTCGAACTCAAGGTCAACGTCGGCAAGCGGCCCAAACCCCGGCGCGCGGACAAAGACAGATAATCCCGCTTTTAGTCCTTCTTCTGCCCGCTTTCGGCCACGTCAGATCCGGACTCGCCGGGCGTCGCGCTGTCATCAGCCGGCTGGGGGATTGTCATGAAACTGGCGACGAGGATGCCGAGTTCGTACAAAATCCATAGCGGCACCGCCAGCATAAGCTGCGAAATCACGTCGGGCGGGGTAAATATGGCACCGACCACAAACGCGCCGACGATCACGTAGGGGCGGATCTCCCTGAGCTTGTCGACGCTGACCACGTTCATGCGCACCAGCAACACCACCGCTACCGGCACTTCAAACGTCACGCCGAAGGCGATGAACGTCGTCAGCGCGAAGCTCAGATACTTCTCGATATCCGTCATCCAGGCGACCCCCTCGGGTGCGATGGACGCCATGAACTTGAAGACGACGGGGAATACGAGAAAATAGGCGAACGCCATGCCGGCGATAAACAGCAGCGTGCTGGTGAAGATGAGCGGCAGCACCAGGCGCTTCTCGTGCGTGTAGAGGCCGGGTGCGACGAACGCCCAGATCTGAAACAGCACATAGGGCAGCGCGATCACGAACGCGACCAGCAGCGCAACCTTCATCGGCACCAGAAATACGCCGACCACATCGGTGGCGATCATCTGGCCGCCTTGCGGCAGCACCGCGAGCAGCGGCTGTGCAAGCAGCGTGTACAAATCCTTGGCCCACGGAAACAGGCACAGGAACACGATCAACACGGCGAGTATCGCGCGCAGCAGCCGGTCGCGCAGCTCGACCAGATGGGAAATGAAGGTGTCTTGTGTGCTCATCGGGTATGCCGCGCACTCACGCGCGACGCAGGCATCAGGCTTGTTTGCGCGCCGCCTGCGCCGCCGCATCGAGGCCCAGTTCGAGCTGCGCGCTCGATACGAGCGCGGGTGCTGCTGCAACAACCGGTTCGGCGCCGGGCGCAACCAGCGGAACTGGCGGGGCATCGGCAACCGGCTGCACGGCGTCCGCCGCGGACGCGGCGATGCTGGTCAACTGCGATTCGGTGGCACTGACTTCCTTGTTCACCGACTGCTCGATCGCGTGCGCGGCATCCTGCACGCTGGCCTGCAGTTTGCGCAATTCGTCGAGTTCCATTTCGCGGCTTATGTCGGACTTCACGTCGTTGACGTAGCGCTGCATGCGGCCGAACAGATGGCCGAGCGTGCGCGCCACTTTCGGCAGGCGCTCGGGCCCGATCACGATCAGCGCGACGACCGCGATCACAACGATTTCGGAGAATCCTACGTCAAACATGAAATGTGGGGTGAGGGGTAAGGAGTGAGGAGGGAGGAGCGCTTGCTTTCCCCCTCACGCCTCACCCCTCACGCCTCACGTTTTCGAAGACGTTTCTTTCTTGACTTCGCCTTCGATGGTGTGGCCGGCGGCAGGGTGAATTTCCGCCTGCGGCGGTTGCGGCTTCTCGTCTTCCGACTTCATGCCGTCCTTGAAACCCTTCACCGCGCTGCCCAGATCGGTGCCCATATTGCGCAGCTTCTTGGTGCCGAAAATCAGCACCACGACCACCAGCACGATCAACCAGTGCCAAATACTTAATGAGCCCATGTTCCTACTCCTCTGACTTGACTGCGCCCGCACTGTCGAGCGCGCAAATTTTTGGTGAACGCAGCGCCGGCGGCCGCGTCGTTAGTTACTTGCGCGATACTTTTTCGTCGATGCCCGAGATGCCCTCGCGGCGGCGCAACTCGGAGAGCACGTCGTCGCTCGTCAGGCCGTGCCACGCCAGCAACACCAAACTGTGAAACCACAGGTCGGCGGCTTCGCGAACAAGGTGCAGTTTATCACCGTCTTTGGCCGCCAGCAGCGTTTCCGCGGCCTCTTCCGAGACTTTCTTGAGTATCGCGTCGTGACCCTTGCCAAAGAGGCTCGCGACATACGAGCTCGCGGGATCCATGCCTTTGCGCTCGGCTATCGTTGCCGAGAGGCGCTGCAGTATTTTGGCGTCTGTCATTTTTTGTATATGTCCCGGGGGTCTTTCAAAACCGGATCGGTTGCCACCCACTCGCCATCGACCAGCTTCTGAAAAAAACAGCTGTGCCGGCCGGTATGGCAGGCGATGCCGCCCGTCTGCTCGACTTCCACCAGTATCACATCTTCGTCGCAATCGAGACGGATGCTGTGTACTTTTTGCACGTGGCCGGATTCCACACCTTTGTGCCAGATTTTCTTGCGTGAGCGCGACCAGTAGTGGACTTCGCCGGTCTCGACGGTCTTTTTCAGCGCTTCGCGGTTCATCCATGCGAGGGTGAGCACGCGGCCGCTCGCCGCCTCCTGCGCAACCGCGGGCACGAGTCCGTCCTGCGCCCAGTTTACCTTGTTAAGCCAATTGTCCGACATTTCATGTCCCGTGGGAGTGGGGAGCCCGGCGCGAGCCAGGGCTTCGCCGCGTCAATCGGATTTTACTACTCCCCGCCGCCGGCCGGCTCGTCACAGCCTGACTTCGATGCCGCACGCCGCCATCAGTTGCTTGGCCTGCGCCACGGTATATTCGCCATAATGAAAAATGCTGGCGGCGAGCACCGCATCCGCACGGCCGCGCACGATGCCGTCGACCAGGTGTTCCAGCGTGCCGACGCCGCCGCTCGCGATGACCGGGATGTCGAGTGCCGCGGAAAACGCGTGCGTGAGTTCGATGTCGAAGCCCTGGCGCGTTCCATCGCGGTCCATGCTGGTGAGCAATATTTCGCCCGCGCCGAGTTGCTGCATCCTGCGCCCCCACGCGAGCGCGTCGAGCCCGGTCGGATTGCGTCCGCCGTGGGTGTAGACCTCCCAACGCAGCGGCCCGCTCCCCGCCGCGCGCTTGGCGTCGATGGCAACGACGATGCATTGGGAGCCGTAACGGCCGGTTGCGTCGGCAACGAGCTGCGGGGACTGCATCGCCGCGGTGTTGATGCTGACTTTGTCGGCGCCGGCATTGAGCAACCGCCTCACGTCCGCCACCGAGCGCACGCCGCCGCCGACCGTGAGCGGAATAAACACCTTGGCGGCCACGGCTTCGATTATCGGCAGAATGAGATCGCGGCCGTCGCTGCTCGCCGTGATGTCGAGGAATGTGAGTTCGTCGGCGCCCTGCTCGTCATAGCGCGCCGCGACTTCGACCGGATCACCGGCGTCGCGCAAGCCGACGAAGTTAACACCCTTGACCACGCGCCCGGCGTTGACGTCGAGACACGGGATGATGCGCTTGGCGAGGCCCATGAAAACCGTGAGGGGTGAGGAGTGAGGAGTGAGGCGTAACCCCGCGTTGTCACGCCTTACGCCTGGCGCCTCACGCCTCTCCTTTTTTCTTGGACAGTTTGTCGGCGAGCTTCTGCGCGGCGGCGAAATCAAGCGTGCCCTGATAGACCGCGCGGCCAGTAATGGCGCCGATGATGCCGTCGGCCTCTACCTTGCATAGCGCTCTTACGTCGTCGAGATCGGTAATGCCGCCGCTCGCGATCACCGGCACCGACAGTTGGCGCGCAAGTTCGACCGTGGCCTTGATGTTGACGCCCGTCAGCATGCCGTCGCGGCCGATGTCGGTGTAGATGATCGCTTCGCTGCCGTAGTCCTCGAACTTTTTGGCGAGATCGATCACGTCGTGACCGGTCATTTTCGACCAGCCGTCGACCGCAACCTTGCCGTCCTTGGCGTCGAGCGCGACCATCACGTGACCGGTGAACGCGGTGCACGCGTCGTGCAGAAAGCCCGGCGTCTTGACCGCCGCGGTGCCGATGATTACGTAGCGGATGCCGCTGTCGATATAGCGCTCGATCGTGTCCAGATCGCGGATGCCGCCGCCCAGCTGGATCGGAATGCGGTCGCCGACCGCGGCGATAATCGCCTTGATGGCGGATTCGTTTTTCGGCTTGCCGGCCGCCGCGCCGTTCAAATCGACCACGTGCAGGCGGCGCGCGCCCTGCTTGACCCATTGCGCCGCCATCGCGCCGGGATCCTCCGAAAATATAGTGGCGTCTTCCATGACGCCTTGTTTAAGGCGTACACACTTGCCATCCTTGAGATCGATTGCCGGAATTATCAGCATGCTGCGCGATAACGGTTACAGGCGGTCCTGGGAGGGTCGCGTTAGGGTTGCGGCAGGCGGGGGACGGTCGGCGAAAGCGCGGCGTGTAATGTTGAAGGCTGGAATACGAATAGGGGCGGCTGAAATCATGATACTACACGTCTTTAGCGTTCGCATGGCAAGTCAACCGGCGAATGCGGCGCGGGGGCGCGCGCGAGCAGAGTCGCCGGCTGCCACTGCACGAAATTCGCCAGCAGTTGCAGTCCCGCGCCGGCGCTTTTCTCGGGGTGAAATTGCACCGCAAACACGTTGTCGCGCGCGATCGCGCAGGTAAACGGTTGCGGATACTCGGTGGCGCCGGCCACCAGCCCGGTGTCGGCGGTTTCGACGTAATAGCTGTGCACGAAATAAAACCGCGACTGGTCGGCAATGTTGCGCCACAGCGGATGCGCGGCGACCTGCCGCACGCGGTTCCAGCCCATGTGCGGCACTTTAAGGCGCGCACCCGCCGCATCAACCATCGCGGCCGCCGCAAATCGCCGCACGCAACCCGCGAGCACGCCCAGTCCCGCGACATCGCCTTCCGCGCTTTTTTCGAACAGCATCTGCAGCCCGATGCAGATACCGAGGAACGGCTTGCTGTGCGCCGCATCAAGTAGCGCCTGACGCAGTCCGCGCGCGTCCATCTCGCGCATGCAGTCGGGCATCGCGCCCTGGCCCGGAAATACCACGCGCGACGCGCGCGCGACCACGCCCGGGTCGCCGGTCACGACGACTTTCAAGCCGGGCGCCACGTGTTCGATCGCTTTCGAGACCGAGCGCAGGTTGCCCATGCCGTAATCGATGACGGCAATATCAGTCATGGGTGGCGTTTAACGCGCTGACCGCAGAATACCGGATTACAGGCTGCCCTTGGTCGATGGCACACCCTTCATACGCGCGTCCGGTTCGACCGCCATGCGCAGCGCGCGGCCGAACGCCTTGAACGCGGTTTCCGCCTGATGGTGCGCGTTGTCGCCCTTCAGATTATCGACGTGCAGCGTGACGAGCGCGTGATTGATGAAGCCCTGAAAAAATTCATGCACGAGATCGACGTCGAACTCGCCGATGCGCGCGCGCACGAAGTCAATTTTAAAATCGAGTCCGGGACGGCCCGAGAGGTCGACCACTACGCGCGACAATGCCTCGTCGAGCGGCACATAGGCATGTCCATAGCGGCGTATGCCCTCTTTGCTGCCGAGCGCCTTGGCGAATGCCTGGCCGAGCGTAATGCCGATATCCTCGACGGTGTGGTGCGCGTCGATGTGCAAGTCACCCTTCGCCTCGATCTCCAGATCGAAAATGGCGTGGCGCGCGACCTGGTCGAGCATGTGATCGAGAAACGGCACGCCGGTGTCGAGCTTGCCCGCGCCGCCACCGTCAAGATTTAACCTGACGCGGATCTGCGTCTCTTTCGTATCACGTTTGATTTCGGCGGTGCGCGTAGCCATGTGCGGACGATTCGAAGAGAGATAGTGGATCAGGGATTGAGCGCGGCAACTGCCGCCAGAAATTGCGTGTTTTCGGCGGGCGTGCCGACCGTCACGCGCAGGCAATCCTTCAATAGCGGATGCGCGCCATTGAGATTTTTGATGAGGACCCCGCGTTGTTTGAGCCCGTTAAAAACCTGGTCCGCCTTGGCCACCCTGAACAAAATAAAATTGGCTTCACTTGCGTAAGGTTTGACACCGGAAATGCGCTTGAGTTCAGCCGCGAGCCGTGCGCGTTCGCTGCGTATCGCCGCCGCCTGCGCATCCAGCACATCCGCATGCTGCAAAACTTCGCCCGCGACGAGTTGCGTCAGGACATTGACATTATACGGTAAACGCACCTTATCAACGTGGTCGAGCCACGCACCGCGCCCGGCCAGCAGCCCCAGACGCAGTCCGGCCAGTCCGAGTTTGGACACCGTGCGCATCACCAAGAGGTTCGGAAACTCCGCGAGCCGCGGCATGAAGGTGGCCCCTGCAAACGCATGATAGGCCTCGTCGACGACGACGATGCCCGGCGCCGCCGCAATAATGCGCGCGATCACGTCCGCGTCAAACAGGTTGCCGCTCGGATTATTCGGATAGGCGATGAAAATCAGCGCCGGCGCATGTTGTTTGACCGCCGCCAGGGTGGCAGCGGCGTCGATGCTGAAATCGCCTTTGAGCGGCACGCCAACATAGCGCATCCCCGTAACGGTCGCCAGCATCCGGAACATCACGAATGACGGCTCGAGTCCCAGCATGACTGCACCGGGCGCCGCCACCGCGAGTGCCAGCATCTGGATCAACTCGTCGGAACCGTTGCCGAGGACAATACCCATGTCGGCGGG
>JANNPG010000136.1:0-5243 GCA_031399805.1 Betaproteobacteria bacterium
AGGGGCCCGTTTACGGGATGCGACGGTGAAGGTGCACATGAGCACGCGGATATCCGGCGCATTGCATCCCGCTGCGGGGTCACATCCATCGGCAAGCCGACGGAACCTGTTCCGCCCTCTGCGGGCGTAGGGTGGGGGTGAGATTTCGATGACACGCGACGTGTTCACCCCCATCCCCGCCTTTCCCCGTCAAGGGGGAAGGAGTCTCATGCGTTTTTTTATTGGTCGATCTTGATGCCCGACGTCTTGATGACCTTGCCCCACTTGATCGTTTCTTCGCGCATGAACGCCGCGAGCTCTTCGGGCGTCGACGACACTGAATTCGCTCCGTGGCCGGCGAAACGTTGCTTCGTATCGGGCGCCTCAAGCACCGCGACCAGCGATGCGTGCAGCTTGGCGACGATGTCTTTGGGCGTTGCCGCGGCCACGATGATGCCATACCAGTTTTTGGCGAGCGCGACGAACTCTTTGGCCGTCTTTACCGGCAGGGCGGGATGCACCACCAGCAGTTCGGGTACTTTGACGGCGAGCGTTACCGGCACAAAATCGCGATTCAGATCATACGGCAGCTTGTCGTAGAGGTTGGCATAAAACGCGAGCACCGCGCTGCTCGCGAGTTAAAAGGTGTAACCATCCGCGGGCGATTTGGCGACGTTTTCCGTGGCGACACACCGTCGAAGGGCGGAGCAGGGGAACCCCTTCAGGGGATGCGACCCCGTAGACGTGTGCCGCGCACGCGCGAATTCGACGGCGCGTCACCCGACTCGCGGACGTTCACATCCCGCGAGCGGGAACCCTGTTCACTGCTCGCGTGTGGCCGCCGGCGCCGGCGCGGTTGTCGACTACGACCTGCTGTCCCACGGCCTCGCTCAATTTCTGCGCGATTGCCCGGCCGAAGATGTCGGCCGGCCCGCCGGCGGGGAATCCGACCACCAGTCTCAGGGGTTTATTCGGGTAGTTGGCCGCGGGCGCTTGCGCGTGTACGTATCCGGTGGCGACGATGGCAACGGCGGCAGCGGTGCAGCGAATGGCATGACGCATAGGGATTTTTCCTAAGTGGTTTGAGATTTTTTGCGGAACTGCGGCGCAACTTTCTGCATGAAGAGACGGATGCTGTTCGCCGCCACTTCGTGCGGCATCGGGCCGATGCGGAACACCAGTATAAGCCCGCCGACGCCGATCTTGTCGATTTCGGCCAGCGCTTCGGCAACAGTGGCGGGCGAGCCGCACAGCATCGAGTGCTGGACCTGGTTGCGCGCCGCGGGTGCTGCTTCCTGCTTCAAGAGCAGGCCCTGCTCTTTATAGACTTTTTCGCGCATCGCCGAGCGGAACGCCTGCTGCGTTGTGAAGGCGGGCAGTGCCAGGCGCTCCGCTTCGGCGTCGGTTTCGCCGACGAAGATGTTGCGCCACACCCAGGTGTCGTCGACATTGCGCGCGACGGTCGCCTCATCGAAACCGGATTCGCGCAGGGTCTGGCGATAAAGATCCATGCGGTGTTTGGTAACCTCGTTGCTCTGGATGTTCATCAGGAAGGGGCGGCCGGCGCGCGCCATGCCGAGCATCGCTTCCTCGCTCGCGCACGCGCGGATGATGAACGGGTGCGGCTTGGTGTACGGCCGCGGGCGCAAGAGCGGCAGGCGCAGGTTCCAGAATTTACCCTTGTGTTCGAAGTTCTCGGTGGTCCACGCCTTGATCATGATGTCTTCGGCCTCGACGAGCCGATCAAAGGCCTCGGCCGGGTCGATGCCGTAGCCCTGGTAATCGTAAATATTGTAGGCGGTGCCGCGGCCGAGCCCGACGACCAGGCGGCCCTTGGATATGTTGTCGATCAGCGCCATCTGCTCGGCCATGCGCACCGGATGGTGCAACGACATTTGCGCGACCGCGAAGCCGATGTGAATTTGTTTCGTGCTCGCCGCCAGCGCCGCCGCGAACGTCACCGGATCGACGTACGCGCAGATGCCGTCGAAATGGTGTTCCGCGAGCCACAGCATTTCCATTCCCAGTTCGTCGCACAGCCGTGCCTCGCGCAGCGTCTCCTCGATGACCTGGTGGTCCTTGCCCGGGTCCATCGACGCGGGAAACAGGAAATTGCTGAATTTCATGTAGCGTTCTTTCTCGCGAGGAAGGGCGCTAACCGTAGCACATTGTGTTACGGAGAACCGGTTTCAAAAACCTGAAAAGGCGTGTAACCGCAGATAAACGCCGAGCAACGCCGATACGTTTTCGACGGTCCGGCCCTCGTGAAATCTTGTATCTATCTGCGTTCATCCGCGTTCATCGGCGGTTGCTTGAGATTTTTTAGATGGTTTCGGACTCTTAATCAACATGGATGCCGGCCGCTTTCACGAGCTGGGTCCACTTGTCGATTTCGGCGCGGATCAATTTGTCAAACTGCGCAGGCGAATTGCCAACCGGATCCAGCCCCTGCGCGCCGAACATTTCGGTCATCGCCGGCTGCGCCAGTATCTTGACCATTTCGCGATTGAGCCGGTCGATGATGGCGCGCGGCGTTTTTGCCGGCGCGACGATGCCCTGCCAGTTTTCCACTTCGAAGCCCGGCACGCCCGCTTCGGCGATGGTCGGCACGTCGGGTGCCGCCTTGGAGCGCCGGGCGGTGGTGACGCCGAGCGCGCGTAGTTTCCCTGTTTTCACATGCGGCAGCGGCGGCGGCATGGTGCTAAATACTATCTGCACGTGCCCGGCGAGGAGATCGGTGAGCGCGGGCGCCGTGCCCTTGTAGGCCACGTGCACGATGTTTATTTTCGTGACGTGCTTGAAGAGCTCGCCCGTCATGTGCAGCGACGAGGCGACACCGGCCGAGCCGTAGTTGAGCGTGCCGGGTTTCGCGCGTGCGAGTGCCAGCAGTTCCTGCACCGAGTGGGCCGGCACCCCCGGATGCACGACGAGGATGAACGGCGAAGTCACCAGCAGCGTGATCCCCGCGAAATCGCGCGCCGGTTTGTACGGGAGATTCGGCCGCAACGCGGGATTGTGCGCGAGCCCGCCCATGCTGCCGAGAAAGAGCGTGTAGCCGTCCGCATCGGAAGTGGCGGCAATCTGCCCGCCGATCAAGCCGCCCGCGCCGCCGCGGTTGTCGACGATGAACTGCTGGCCGAGCGATTCGGTAAGCCGTGCGGACATCGCGCGCGCGAGTATGTCGTTGCCGCCGCCTGGAGGGAAGGGAACAATGACGCGCACCGGATGATTGGGGTACGGTGCCGCGGGAGTCGATGCCTGCGCGAGTAACACGGCGGCTGCGGCCGACTCGCGGACGTTCGCATCCCGCAAGCGGGATCCCTGCTCGCTGCTCGCGTCCAGCCCGCCTGGAGGGAAGGGAACAATGACGCGCACCGGATGATTGGGGTACGGTGCCGCGGGAGTCGATGCCTGCGCGAGCGCCGCGAACGCAAACATTGCAGCGCACGCCAACCTTGCAGGATTCAGGACTCGGGATTCAGGATTCGGTTTCATGCTGTCCTCGCTTTTTCTGTTGCGTTAAATTATGCCATTGCTACTCGGCGTGTATGCCGGCATCGCGCATTATTCACAATCGCAATATTCAACCCGGCAATTTTCGCATGTTCGCGACCTCGCTGTTCGCCACGCCGGATCGCGATAACGTGAACACGTGTTTCATAATGTCAGGCGCGCTTATACTATGAGCCTTTGGCGCCGCCGCGAGGGAGAGACTTACCATGCACGATAGTGTCGAGCAACTGCGCTTATGCTGGACGCCGGAGTTAACGGCGGCGATCCGCAACGCGAACCTGCTCGGGTCTCCAAGCTGCGAAGCCGGCTTCAAAGGCAAGCACCATTGAGCGCCGCCGCCAACTCGCGAGCCATATCCCGCGAGCAAATGCTCGACCTGCCGATCGGCAGGTACGAGGGCGAAGTATGCCTGGTGACGACGCCGCACGATCTGGCGCGCGCCGAGACCGACATCCGGCAGGAAAGAGTGGTCGGCTTCGATACCGAGACGCGGCCCGCGTTCACGCGCGGCGAGAGTTATCCGCCGTGTCTTTTTCAGGCGGCGACGGCGCGCGTCGTTTATCTCTTCCAGTTGCGCCGGATGGATGCTTTCCCGCTGCTCGCCGAAATGCTCTCCGCATCGCACATCATCAAGGCCGGCGTGGCCGTGGCGGACGATCTGCGCACTTTAAAGCGCGTGTTTCCGGTGATCGAGAAAAACGTGGTCGATCTGGGCATCGTTGCGCGCCGTACGGGTCTCGACCAGACCGGCTTGCGCAACCTCGCCGGGATGTTCATGGGCATCCGCATTCCGAAAGGCGTAAAAACGTCCAACTGGGCCGCACCGCATCTGACCGCCCAGCAGATCACCTACGCTGCGACCGATGCGTGGGCGTGCCGCGAGTTGTACCTGCGTTTCGAGAAGCTCGGCCTGCTGCGCGCGAACCGGCCGGACTAGAAACTCAAAGTCCAAAGCAGTATTAGCCGATAAACGCCGATAAGTTCGAAAAACGTTAGACGGCCGCTACTTGACGCACCATTGGAGCTTTGGGAGTATTGAGTAATGCACTTCGAGATTATCGGTGAGATTGCTCATGCTGAAACATTTGCCGCCGGTTCCTCCATTCGAGAACTCGCACGCTTGCGGAAGTTCTATGGTCGTGGGAGGTGGAGAAAGCGTAAGGGCATTGTGCGCGTCAGACTTCCAGATGGCTCTGTTCGCCTGGCTGAGTTACACTGGTACGAAGCTTACGGCATCGGACGCAAAGAGTTCAAGATCAAACATTACATCGACTAAATCTTATGAAAACATCGGCTAATAGATTCGTCGTTTGCCTGAAAAACAAGGGCTATGAAGTTTCATTGGAGCCCCGGAAAATCTACCGGGTTCTTCCTGATCTCGATGCCGCCAAGCACCGGCAACTTCGTGTGATTGACGAGTCAGGCGACGACTATCTGTATCCCGCAAGCTATTTCACCCCGATTGAACTTCCACAGCCGGTGCGGAAAGCGATTTTGGCTTCCGTCTGATCGCGTGTTCGAGTTTGACGCACGACAAATCTTGTACGGGGCAACCGATGCGTGGGCGTGCCGCGAGTTGTACCTGCGTTTCGAGAAGCTCGGCCTGCTGCGCGCGAACCGGCCGGACTAGAATTCCAACCCCCAAAGCAGTTTTAGCCGCCGATAAACGCCGATAAGTAAAAAAAAAGCGTTATGCAATTAGCCAAGCCTGACCCCCATGGTTGATTATGACCCCCATGGTTGATTCCCAT
>JANNPG010000178.1:0-3788 GCA_031399805.1 Betaproteobacteria bacterium
ATCAGCCCGTCGATATGCGGTTCCGCGAAAAAATCCGCGCTCGGCACCACGACCAATACCTCGGCGCCCTTCACATCGAGCGGAAATTTAACGTCTACGCCGGTGTCCTCCTTGACGTCCTCCTCCAGGCCCTCCAGGGTATTGCGCAGCGCCGGCGCGGGCAGCCCCAGGTTATTTCCGATCTTGTGAACCTTGGCGATAATTTCGTTTGAATACTTCTGGCCGACGCCGACGGTATCCATTATTTCGCGCGCCGCCATCGAAATTTCGGCTGTGTCTATGCCGTACGGGCAGAAGACCGCGCAGCGGCGGCACTGCGAGCACTGGTGAAAATAGCTGTACCATTCATCGAGCACCTTTCTGGTCATGTCGCGCGCGCCGACCAGCCACGGCAGCAATTTGCCGGCAACCGTGTAATAACGCCGGTATACCGAACGCAGCAGATCCTGGCGCGCGACCGGCATGTTTTTCGGGTCCGCCGTGCCCAGAAAATAGTGGCACTTGTCGGTGCACGCACCGCATTTCACGCATGAATCCAGAAACACCTGCAGCGCGCGGGACTGCGACACGAGGGAGCCCAGTTTTTTCACCGCGACGTTCTGCCAGTCGGGCACCAGCTCGCCGGGGAAACCGAGCGGCTCCTGATGAACCGCCTTGGCGAGGAAAGGTTTGCTGTGCGCCATGCTGCCTTCCTGCACCAGCGGGATCACCGGATATTCGCGCAGCGCGGGCGTTTCGAATTCGGCCATGGCAATTATTGCCGCGCGCCGGTGCGGGCATTGTCGATCCGCGCAGTCCACCCCGCCACATGGCGGTGCTCGCGCGGATTGTCCACCTGATTGAGAGTCGGACTGAAAAACACGCCCGGCGCATGCAGCAACTTGCTCATCGGAAACACGATCATGAGTGTGGCGACCAGCGCGAGATGAACCAGCAGCGCGGGATCCGCCGGCAGCGGCTGCCAGTCGAAGACCATAAGCCCGAGAAAAAATGCCTTGAGCGCCACGATGTCGGTGTGCGCGACATATTTCATGGCGAGACCGCTCACCGCGATCGCAACCAGGAGGGCGAGCATCAAATGATCCGAGGGACTGCTGATGTAGCGAACGCGGTCGACCAGGAACCGGCGCGCCCACAACCCGGCAAGGCCGGCCAACATGGCGAAACCGGCGTAGAGGCCGAACGGCTGGATCAGCGCCACCCAGCCCCACACCGGTTCAGTGAAATAGCGCAGGTGGCGCAATACCACGAGCAACAACGCGAAATGGAAAATCCAGCCGAAGAGCCAAGTCCATTTATTGGCCTTGAACAAGCTCTCGAAGAGCGTGACTTCCTTCACCATGCGCAGCACGACGCCCGCGTGCGTCGTCGGCGCGGGTGTAGTCGGTATTTTCAGCGGCTGCGGCGTGCGCGCGTACCACCAGACGTGATAGGCGACGCCGCCGGCCAGCACCGCGGCGGCCGCGTAGAACAGGAGCGCAAAGAAGAGGGTCAGCGCCGGCATGGCTACGATTGCAACGAAACGGCGGCCCGGCGCCCGCGCGCGAGGTTAACGCTAGACACAACCGGTCGGCTTGGGCAGGCCCGCGTACTTGCATGCCTGCTTGGCGGGGCCGTACGGGAACAGCTCATAGAGGTATTTGCTGTTACCCTTGTCCGGGCCGAGTTTTTTGCCGATCGCCTTGGTCAGCACGCGCACCGCCGGGGCAATTTGATACTCCTCGTAGTACTCGCGCAGGAAGTTGATCACCTGCCAGTGGTTCTCCCCCAGCTCGCAGTCTTCGATGCGCGCCATTTCCTTGCACACGTCCTCGTTCCAATCGGTGCGGCTGGCAAGATAACCCTCTTCATCGGTCTCGATCGTTTTTTCGTTCACTACGATAGGCATGCTGTGGTCTCCTTATAGATTTCAAATGACACGGCAAAGCGCGCGCGCCCAAAAAGTCAAAGCCAGGATTGCACCGTGTTGTGGCTGGTTACCAGGTCCACAAAACCGCCGTAATCCACGAGTTCGATGCCGTCCACCACCGTGTCCTGCATACCCCGCGCCTCCAGATCGGGGCGCAGCGCGTATATCTTCATCTGGCCGAGCGCCGCCTTGATTTTCGGTTCCGCGATATTGCCGCGCGTCGCCGCGTAGACGCCGTCCTCGATCAGCAGAACCGCACTGCCTTCGCGGCCGAAGCGCAGGCAACTGTCGAGCGCATTTCTTTCAAACGGGGATTTGTTCACGATATGCAGCATGCTTATCCTCAGAAACTGATCACCACATCCTGCTCGTCCATCAACTCGGCCATTTGCGCCGCGTTGAGCACTTCCACCGGCACCAGCAGCTTGTCCGCGGTCAGCCCTCGCGCCGCGAGCGAATCCGCGTCGACGTACAGCTTCTCGATGTCGTAACCGTCGAGCGCGCGGTAGGCCGGCGAAAAATTCTTCACCTCAATCGCCTTGGTCTGCTGGTTCTTCACGAGCTCATAGACGCCGTCGTCGAGGAATACCATGCTGACGTCCTGATCGAACGCCGCGCTGATGAGCACCACCTCCAGCGCCTCGAGCGCGTAGACCGTGCCATAAGGCGCCCTGCGATTGACAAACATGAACTTTTTGACCGTGCCGGAAGATGCTTCCTGCGTGTCGCCGCCCTGCGTCATCTCATTCATTACGCGTCCCCGTCAGTCGCCGAAGACCACCAAGCGGTCGGCCTCGATTCCCGTCTCCACCAACTGGCCGAGGCCGGAAATGCGAAAACCCTTGGCCAGAATCTCGTCCTTGATGCCGCGGCGCAGCGCGGCGGCCACGCACACGACCAGATCGATGCCGTGCTGTTCCGCAAGTTTCGACCAGCGGTTCACGATATGACGGTCGTCCTGCGGCGGCTCGGTCAGGCGCGTCGCGTTGTTGACCCCGTCGTGGTAGAAGAACACGCGGTGGATCTGGTGCCCCTTCTGCAGCGCCGCCATGACGAACTGGAAGGCCGTATCCGACGCCTGATGGGTGTACGGCCCTTCGTTAACCAGTATGCCTAACTTCATACGCTGAGCCGCGCTTCCTCTATGCCACTGGCGGAACGCATCCAGCCGCAACACGCCAGCCGCGTCGCGTCAGCCCGCACTTCAAAACCTGATATGCGTCGAGGCATTCAGGCTGTTGCGCGCGCCGCGCCAGTTATCGATGTGAAACTTGGTAAACGGCAGCTCGGTGAGTTCGAAAAACCGCGGCCAGCCTATGCGTTCGACCCAATCGCCGACGCGCTCCCAGTCCTTGGCGTCTTTCTTGTAGACAGCGAGTATTTTCTTCACGATCGCGGCGGCCTCCGGCCAGCGCGGCGGGTTGTTGGGGATGCCGGCCGCCACCAGTTTGTGAAACATCGGCTTCGAGCGCGCATTGGAATTCTTGCCGCCCACCCAGATGGCGAGTTTGGTGTGGTCGGCGTCGTTGATCTGCATCGGCGGGCACGGCGGATAGCACGCGCCGCAGCAAATGCATTTCTTTTCGTCGACTTCAAGCGACGGCTTGCCGTTCACTATCGCCGGACGGATCGCCGCCACCGGGCAGCGCGCGACCACCGACGGGCGCTCGCACACATTGGCAACCAGATCGTGGTTGATCTTGGGCGGCTTGGTGTACTGCACATTGATGGCAATGTCGCCCTGGCCGCCGCAGTTGATCTGGCAGCAGGAGGTGGTGAGGTGCACGCGGTTCGGCATGTCTTCCTTCACGAATTCTTCGTGCAGGTCGTCCATCAGTGCTTTGACCACACCCGAAGCGTCGGTGCCCGGGATGTCGCA
>JANNPG010000193.1:0-4281 GCA_031399805.1 Betaproteobacteria bacterium
CGCGTGGTCGCGATCCTGCTCGCCGAACAAGGCGCACCGCATGACTTGATCACCCAGTATCCCGACAACGCGCCGGCCATCAGTCCCAAGCTCAACGCGCCCAAGCTGCCCATCATCAACGTATTGACGGTACCGACCTCCGCGCAGAACCGCGGCGGTTCGGCGCTGCGCGACGCCGCGCTCGATCACCGCATGGAGTTCTTCGATCCCAAGACCCGCCCGAAGGCGATTTTCTGGGATGCGGATGCGTTGCTGACGGCGCCGCACGCTCTCATACGAACTGCTGGCTGCTCGATTTACTGGCGCAGCGTGATGAATCTCGGCTGGGTCGATGTGAATCCGTTGCTTGAAGGCGTACGCCTGCACGCTTACCGGCTCGCCGCGCGCGCGCTGCCGCGGGTCGGCGATGCGACCGACGCGGCGCCGCGCATCGAGTTATGCGCGGCGGCGTTTTTGCTGAACCGCGACGACGACGAAGGCGGCGGCAGCGCGGCGCGGCATTGGGTGATGCGAGTTACTTATGCATTCGCAACCGCCCTGTTCATTTGTTTTCCCCACATCGGCCAGGGCGAAGCCAATACCGCGTTGACCGGGACAGTATTGCGCCGGCTGGGCAGCCGCGACAGCCAGGCGATGGCGCACCTGGCGCAGGGTCTGGGCGTGTGGAATGACGGTATGCCGATTGCGGAAGCGCCGCAGCGCGCGGCGGACTATCTTGATCAGTTTTTTGCCGGGCTCAGCATGCCGACGCGGCTACGCGATCTCGACTTTCCGCGCGAGGGATTGACGAAAGTCCTTGCGAATTCACTCAAGAATTTCAACGCCGATCCCAAGCGCGAATTCGTGCAAGAGCGCGATCTGCTGCACGACGTGTTGCAGGCGGCTTGGTAACTCGATAACGGACCGTAGCGCAGGCGACCCCCCTGCATTCGTTTCCGGAGCAGGCGAGGTCGCCTGCGCTACCGTTGTTTTGTAATACGCTCATTCGGGGAAGTAATGGATACGCTCAAAGTCGGCATGCAGGACGAGTTGGTATGGGAAGTGATTGAAGATCTGTGCACGACGCGCGGCGCTTACCGCGTGTTCTCGACGCCGTCGATGATGCGTTTCGTTGAAATGACCGCGCACAAGCTGATCGGCCCGCATTTGAAACCGGGTCAGGGCCAGGTCGGCTTGCAGGTCAACATCCGACACATGGCGCGGCTCAAGGCCAAGATCGAAGGCCGGTCGCTGGCTTGAGGCGCAGGCGTTTCCGCGGCGCCGCATTCGGGTCCCGCCGCAGATGGTGTTACGATGACCGTTGCCGTAACCTATTTCGGGAGGCGATATGAATCGAGTCGTATACGGTGTTGTTGCAGCCGGTTTCTGCGTACTCATGTCCGGCTTGAGCGCGGCATGGGCCGCGGACTATCCCAACCGTCCGATCCGTGTCGCGATCCCGTTTCCGCCCGGCGGTACGTCCGACATCCTGACCCGCATCATCGGCGAGAAACTCACCGCCGCGATGGGACAGCAGATCGTGGTCGACAACCGGCCGGGCGCGGGCGGCGTGATCGCCACCGACATCGCCGCCAAAGCCAACCCTGACGGCTACACGCTTTACATGGCGTTCGTGAGCCACGCCATCAATCCTTATGTTTACGCCAAGCTGCCGTACGACACCGAGAGGGATTTTGTCCCCATCGCGCTCTTCGCGATATCACCGAACGTGGTGGTCGTAACGCCCTCGCTGCCGATCAACTCGATCAAAGACCTGATCGCGGTGGCCAAGGCCAAACCGGGGGAAATCAACTACGCGTCCGCCGGCGTCGGCACCAATTCGCATCTCTCGGCCGAAATGATCGGCGCGATGACCGGCATCAAAATGACCCATATCCCGTACAAGGGCGCGCCGCAGGCCAACACCGACGTCGCCGCGGGCACGGTGCAGATGCACATCCCGTCGATGCCGGTCGCCGTGCCGCTCATCAAGGCCGGCCGCCTGAAGGCCATCGCCGTCACCAGCACCAAGCGTTCGCCGGTGTTTCCCGACGTGCCGACCGTGGCTGAGACCCTGCCGGGCTACGAGTCGCTGGCTTGGTACGGTTTCATCGGCCCCAAGGGCACGCCGCCGGCCGCCATCGCGCGGCTCAATACCGAAATCCAGAAGGCGCTCAAACTGCCGGACCTCATCGAAGCGATGTCCAAGCAGGGCGCCGACCCGACCTATCTGGGCCCGAAGGAATTCGGGGAATACATCAACGCCGAGCTCAAGCGCTGGGGCATCGCGGTCAAGGCCGCGGGGCTGAAACCCGGGAATCTGTGAACGGCTCTTGACCGGCGGCGAGCAGCGCGTGCGTCAGCACGCGGGTTGCCAGCAGAAAATCGGCGATCTCCATGTGCTCGTCGGGATTGTGCGAGCCGTGCGCATTGCGGATGAACAGCATCGCGGTGGGGACGCCGACGTGGGAGAAAACCGCGGCATCGTGACCGGCGCCGCTCGCCAGGCGCATCTGCGCCACGCCCGCGTCGGCGCATAGCTGCTCCAGCCGTGCT
The DNA here is from genome assembly GCA_031399805.1 of Betaproteobacteria bacterium. Taxonomy (GTDB): domain Bacteria; phylum Pseudomonadota; class Gammaproteobacteria; order Burkholderiales; family SG8-41; genus PALSA-1004. Next base: position 2,536 of record JANNPG010000193.1, read on the forward strand.
ATCCAGCGCGGGTCCATCGGCGCCGGCCGGTTGACGATCGCTTCGTCGAATGTAAACGTCACGCCGCGCTCGCGTGCGACGGTCTGCGCCTCCGCCTGCAGGAGGTCGTGAAATTCCTTCAGCGTTGCGTAGTCGTCGGCGCGGATCTCGGCGCTGAAGCGCGCCTCGCCGGGCACGCGCGAGATCGAATGTTCCTGCGCATTGGTGCCCATGATGCCGTGCGTGATCACGAGCTGCTTGCCGCGGTCCAGCCATTGCTGCCAATGCCGGTCCATGCGCATGATGAGGTCCGCGATCGCGGCCACCGCGTCGTGCCGCAGGAAGCGCGGTGTGGCGCCGGCATGGGCGGCCGTGCCGCGGCACACGATTTCCATGTGGCGCAGATTGCCGTAGATGCCGGTCACGATCCCGACCGGCAAGCCTTTGGCCTCGAGCACCGGCCCCTGCTCGATGTGAACCTCAATGAAGCCTGCGACCGCTGCCGGCTCGAGCAGTTTTTCGCCGCGGGCAATCGCCGCCACGTCAGCGCCGACGTCCTCGAGGTAGGCGCGCAGAGGCCGCCCGTTGTCGTAGCGCGGCCGCGCGAGATCGCTGTCATTGAGCAGGCCAAACAGGGCATGGGCCCCGATCCAGGACTTGCCGAACCACGCGCTTTCCTCCCCGCGCAGGGCCATCAGCTTGATGGTCCGCGCAGGCGTGAGGTTTTGCCGGCGCAAACAAACCAGTGCGAGCAATCCCGCGATGACGCCAGCGGCGCCGTCGTAGTTGCCGCCGCGCGGCACGCTGTCAAGGTGCGAGCCGGTCGCAATGAATGGCAGGTCCGGCGTGGTTCCGGGCAGCGTGACGACAAGATTGCGCGCGCGGTCATGCTCCACCGTGAATCCATGCGCGGCCGCCGTTCGCGCGATCAATTCCTGCGCCGCGTTTTCGAGCGGCCCGAACGACTCGCGGGTAATGCCGACGCCGTCGAAGGACAGGCGGCGCAGTTCACCGAAGAGGTCGATCGCGAGCGCGCGCAGCTCGCCGTCCGCCAAACGTTCAAAGGCGCGGTTGAGGCTGTCGGCCGGGGTCACAGGCGGGGGCCCGCGCTAGAGATTGGCCGGCGCCGGGTCGGCCGCCATGTACCAATCGGTGATTTCGCTGCCGGTCATGAAGATCACATCGTCGCGCTTCTTCAGTATCTTCAGGCATTGCGCCAGGTAAGGCATGCGGTGGGGCACGCCGATCTGGTGCGGGTGCAGGCCGAGGGTCAGCACGCGAGGTTGTTTCTTGAGCTCGGGGCCGAAAGTTTTCAGGGTGTCCTTCAGGCGTTGCAGGACTTCCGGCGACGATTGGCGCTCCACCGTATAGACCAGGCTGTCGTTGAGTTCGAAGCCGTAAGGCATGCACACCAGCGGCCCGTGCCTGGTGCGCATCCAGCACGGCAGGTCGTCGAGAATCCAGTCGAGGTTGTATTCGATGCCGTGCTTCTTGATGATATCGGGGGTATCGAAGGTCTGCGCGAAGCCGGGCCCCATCCAGCCGCGCACTTTCTTGCCGGTGAATGCGGACACCTGGTCGAGCGCTTTCTTGATGGTCGCCTCCTCGTTCTCCTCCTTGTGCAAGAGGCGCTGGGTGTAGCCGTGCCCGATGAACTCCCAGCCGGCTTTCAGCATCGCGTCGGCAACCGAGGGATAACGGTCGATCACCGTCGAGTTAAGGTTCACGCTTGCCGGCAGCTTGAATTCCGCCAGCATGGTCAAGAGG
>JANNPG010000226.1:0-13762 GCA_031399805.1 Betaproteobacteria bacterium
TCCGCGATTGCCTGTTTCCAGGCGATCGATGCGGGCAAGAACGCGGACCTTGGCCTGGCGGTCTGCCAGCTGCCCTAACCATTTCGTGAGCGGTTCGGAGCCGTCGGCTTGCCGGTAGCGGCGAACTTCAAACATGGACTATTGTAACGAATACGTTACACAATGGCAATCCCATTCCCGATTTCAGATTATTATCCTTTTACCGGTTCTTGTTTCGGCAGTTGCCGCCAAAGATGCGCAATCACCTGTTCGCTCAGGTCTTCCGCCAAGCAATCGAACTCGGTAACTTCCTTCATCGCGCGCAGCCACGTCAATTGACGCTTGGCGAGTTGGCGGGTGGCGGCCACACCTTGTTCGCGCAGCGTGGCAAGTCCGATTTTGCCGTCGAGATATTCCCACGCCTGCCGGTAGCCGACGCAGCGCATCGACGGCATGTCGGGATCGAGCGCGTAAGTCGCGCGCAGTTTGCGTAGTTCGCCGATCAACCCAAGTTCAAGCATCGCCTCGAAACGCGTCGCGATGCGGTCGTGCAGCTCGCTGCGATCGCTCGGCACCAGCGCAATCTTGAGCGCCGTGTACGGGAAGTAAACGTATTTCGGCTTCTTGAGAAACGCCGACATCGGCTTGTTCGAGATGTAATACACTTCGAGCGCGCGCTGCACGCGCTGGGAGTCGTTCGGTTCGAGGCGCGCCGCGGTTTCCGGGTCGACCTTCGCAAGTTCCTTGTGCAGCGCTGGCCAGCCGGATTCCTCCGCCATGGTGTCGATCACCATGCGGATCGCGGGATCGGCTGCGGGCAACTCGGAAAGTCCTTCGAGCAGCGTCTTGAAATACATCATTGTGCCGCCGACCAGCAGCGGAATGTTGCCGCGCTCGCTGATTTCGCGCATCAGGGTGAGCGCATCGTCGCGAAAGCGCGCCGCGGAATAATTGTCGTCCGGCTCGATAACGTCGATCAGGTGATGCGGTGCCGCCTTGAGCGTTTCCGTATCGGGCTTGGCGGTCCCGATGTCCATGTGCCGGTAGACCTGCGCCGAATCGACGCTGATGATTTCGCACGGCAGTTCGCACACAAGATCGAGCGCGACCGCGGACTTGCCGCTCGCCGTCGGGCCCATGAGCAGAATGGCCGGCGGCCATTCAGGGTGATGGGTGATGTGCGATGTGCGATGGGACCTTCGCGCTGGCGATTTGCGCTTTTTCCCATTACTCATTACTCATCACCCATTGCGCCTTACCGCCCTCTCATAAACAGCTTGTCGAGTTCCGCAATGCTGATCTGATGCCACGTCGGACGCCCGTGATTGCACTGGCCCGAGCGCTCGGTGGCTTCCATCTCGCGCAGCAGCGCGTTCATTTCGGCCACCGTCAACAGGCGGTTGGCGCGCACCGCTGCATGGCAGGCCATCGTAGAGAGCAATTCGTTCTGGCGTTCGATCAACACGCGGCTCGCGCCGAACTCGCGGATTTCAGCGAGCACGTCGCGCGCGAGCTGGCCGGCGTCGGCATCTTTCAGCGCGACCGGCACGCCGCGCACCGCGAGCGAGGTCGGTGACAGCGCCGCGATTTCGAAGCCGATTTTGGACAGCGTGTCGGCGTGGTCCCCGGCAGTCGCAACGTCGATGCGCTCGGCGTTGAACACCACCGGAATCAAGAGCGGCTGCATCGCGATGCGATCGGCATCGAGCTGGGTCTTCAACTTCTCGTAGACGATGCGTTCGTGCGCCGCGTGCATATCGACGATCACCAGCCCGTGCTCATTTTGCGCAAGGATGTAAATTCCCGCCAATTGCGCAAGCGCGAAGCCCAGCGGGGGAATCTCCCCGCTGGGCTGAGTAAAGGGGGCTTGTGTCGCTCCAGCGCGGGCGAACAACAGGTCGTAGAAAGCGGGTTTTTGCGCCGCCCTGAATCCCAGGCCATATTGATTAGGTGCACCGACTGTCGCAGGACGCCCGTCCATCGTGGTGCGGTTGTCCCCTGGTGTCTGCGCGTGCGCGAATTCCTGGGCAGGAACGCCGATTCTCTCTGCCGTAACCGTGCCCGCAAGGGCCCGCGTTACGGCATGAAACACGAACTGGTGTACCGCCTGCGAATCGCGGAACCGCACTTCGCTTTTTGCCGGATGGACGTTGACGTCGACTCTCGCCGGATCGAGTTTGAGCGACAGTACGAATGCCGGATGGCGGTCGTGATGCAGCACGTCCTGATAGGCCTGGCGCAGCGCGTGCGCGAGCACTTTGTCGCGCACGAAGCGGCCATTGACGAGGAAGTATTGCGCGTCGCGCGAGCCGCGCGCACTGGCCGGGGGGCCGATCAGTCCGGTCAGACGCGTGGTGCCGCTTTGCGCGTCGACCGCGATGGCGACAGCGCCAAAATCCTCGCCCAGCACGGCGGCGATGCGCTCGGCGGGGCTGTGCGCCGGCAGATGCCATTGCGCGCGGCCGTTGTGCTGCAGCCTGAACGCAATGTCGGGCCGCGCGAGAGCGACGCGCTTGAATGCTTCGTCGCAATGCGCGTACTCGGTCGCTTCGGACTTGAGAAACTTGCGGCGCGCCGGCGTGTTGAAATACAGGTCATGCACTTCGACGCTGGTGCCCGCATCGTGCGCGGCGGGTGCAGGTTCCGCGACGGCGCCGCCGGCGACGACCATCGACCACGCGTGTTTTTCATCGCGCCGCCGGCTCGTAAGGGTGAGATTGGAGACTGCCCCGATGCTGGCGAGCGCTTCGCCGCGGAAACCGAGGCTGGCGATGCTTTCCAGGTCGTCGAGCGTTGCGATCTTGCTCGTGGCGTGGCGCGCGAGTGCCAGCGGCAGTTCGTCCTTGCGGATGCCTAGACCGTCGTCGCTGACTTTGAGCAGCTTGGTGCCGCCGCTGGCAAGCTGCACGCTCACCTCGCGCGCGCCGGCATCGAGGCTGTTTTCAAGCAGCTCCTTCAACGCCGCTGCGGGGCGCTCGATGACCTCGCCCGCGGCGATCTGGTTGATCAGAAGATCGGGCAGTACGCGAATGGCAGCCATGGGAAATTATAGCGTGATTGACTTGCATCAAAGACGACAAGCGTCAGGTGCGCGGGATTTACGGTCGCCTTGGTATAATCCGCCGTCAACATCGAGTAGTCATAATCAAGGGGGATTCATGCCTCAGGTCATAGGCGTACCAAAAGAGACGGCGGCCGGCGAAAAGCGCGTCGCCACCGTGCCCGAAGTAGTTGAAAAACTCATCAAGCTGGGTTTCAAAGTTGTCGTGGAATCCGGCGCCGGGGACGCGGCGAATTTCAGCGATGATGTCTACCGCGCCGCTGGCGCCGAGATTGTCGTAGGCGCGGCCAGGCTGTGGTCCGCCTCCGACATCGTCTTCAAGGTGCGCGGTCCGACCGCGGAAGAAATCGGCCTGATGCGCGAAGGCAGCACGCTGGTCAGCTTCATCTGGCCGGCGCAAAACCCCGAACTCTTAAAACAACTCGCGGCGAAGAAAGCGACCGTGCTGGCGATGGACAGCGTGCCGCGCATCTCGCGCGCGCAGAAGCTGGACGCGCTCTCCTCGATGGCCAACATTGCCGGCTACCGCGCCGTGATCGAGGCGGCGCATCAGTTCGGCCGTTTCTTCACCGGCCAGATCACGGCGGCGGGCAAGGTGCCGCCGGCCAAGGTTTTTGTCATCGGCGCCGGCGTTGCGGGTCTCGCTGCCATCGGCACGGCTTCGGCACTGGGCGCGATCGTGCGCGCCAATGACACGCGCCCCGAAGTCGGCGATCAGGTTAAATCCCTGGGCGGCGAGTTCGTCACCGTGGACTATCAGGAAGAAGGTTCCGGCGTCGGCGGTTATGCCAAGTTGATGAGCGAAGGTTTTTTGAAAGCCCAGGCCGCGGTGTTTGCCAAGCAGGCGAAGGAAGTGGACATCATCATCACCACCGCGCTCATTCCGGGCAAGCCGGCGCCGAAGCTGATCACCGCCGACATGGTGCAGTCGATGAAACCGGGCAGCGTCATCGTCGACATGGCTGCGGAGCAGGGCGGCAACTGCGAACTGACGGTGCCGCACCAGGTGACCGTCAAGCACGGCGTGACCATCATCGGCTACAGCGATCTGCCGAGCCGCCTCTCAAAGCAGTCCTCCACGCTGTATGCGACCAATCTGTTCCGCTTAGCCGAGGAGTTGTGCAAGACCAAAGATGGCATCATCAACGTCAACATGGAAGACGAGGTGCTGCGCGGTACCACGGTGGTGAAGGAGGGCAATATCACCTGGCCGCCACCGGCGCCAAAACTTTCAGCCGCACCGCCGGCGGCGGCGAAGCCCGCCGTCGTGCCGGCGAAAGCGCAGGGCGGGCATGGCAAGAGCGGCGCGCCCGCCTCCGGCGTGAGCACCGCGCTCACCTTCGGCGCGGTGGCACTCGCGTTCTGGTTTGTCGGCGCCTATGCGCCGCAGGAATTCCTCGGCCACTTCACCGTCTTCGTGCTGGCCTGCTTCGTGGGTTACATGGTGGTCTGGAACGTCACGCCCGCTCTGCACACGCCGCTGATGAGCGTCACCAATGCAATCAGCAGCATCATCGCCATCGGCGCGCTGGTGCAGGTCGCGCCGCCGATCTCCGGCGGCGGCGAGCGGCCGGAGGCGTGGATCCTCGGGCTGGCGGTCGCTGGCATCGCGCTCACCGCGATCAACATGTTCGGCGGCTTCGCCGTCACCCAGCGCATGTTGGCAATGTTCCGCAAGTAAGGGAGACGAAATATGTCCGCAACTCTGGCAACCGCCTCCTATATCGGTGCGACGATACTTTTCATTCTGAGCCTGGGCGGCCTCTCCAACCCCGAAAGTTCGCGGCGCGGCAATCTCTACGGCATGATCGGCATGACCATCGCCGTGCTGGCGACGGTCTTCGGACCGCGCGTCACGGCGGCCGGCATTCCGTGGATCATCGGCGCCATGGTGGTGGGGGCGAGCATCGGACTCTACGCCGCGCGCACCGTAAAGATGACGCAGATGCCGGAACTCGTTGCGCTGATGCACAGCCTGGTCGGTCTGGCGGCGATGCTGGTCGGGTTCGCGAATTACATCGATCCCGCGGCGTCGGCTCATTTGAGCGGGGCGGCGAAGTCCATTCACGAAATGGAGATCTACATCGGCATCCTGATCGGTGCCGTGACCTTCTCCGGCTCGGTGATTGCTTTCGGCAAGCTCTCGGGCAAGATCGGCGGCAAACCGATGCTGCTGCCGGCGCGTCACTGGATGAACCTCGCGGGCCTGTTGATTATCCTCTACTTCGGGCGGGAATTTCTGCACGCAGGCGCCGTGAGCGACGGCATGACAGCGCTGATCGTGATGACTGTGATCGCGCTCTTGTTCGGCATCCACATGGTGATGGCGATCGGCGGCGCCGACATGCCGGTGGTGGTGTCGATGTTGAACAGCTACTCCGGCTGGGCGGCGGCGGCGACCGGGTTCATGTTGTCGAACGACCTTTTGATTGTCACCGGCGCGCTGGTGGGTTCCAGTGGCGCCATTCTCTCCTACATCATGTGCCGGGCGATGAACCGCCACTTCATCAGCGTGATCGCGGGTGGCTTCGGCACCGCTGGCGGCACACCGGCGGCGGCAGCGGCCGGTGGTGGTGGGCAGCCGGCCGGCGAGGTCGTGCCTATCCTTGCCGCGGAGACGGCGGAACTTTTGCGCGACGCGAAGAACGTGATCATCGTGCCGGGCTACGGCATGGCGGTCGCGCAGGCTCAGCATACGGTCTTCGAGATCACCAAGTATCTGCGCGAGAAGGGCGTTAACGTGCGTTTCGGCATTCACCCGGTTGCCGGCCGCATGCCCGGGCATATGAACGTGCTCTTGGCCGAGGCGAAGGTGCCCTACGACATTGTGTTCGAGATGGACGAGTTGAACGAGGATTTTCCGGATACCGACGTCGCCATGGTCATCGGCGCCAACGATATCGTGAACCCGGCGGCCCAGGACGACCCGACGAGCCCGATCGCCGGCATGCCGGTGCTGGAAGTCTGGAAGGCCAAGACCTCGATTGTGATGAAGCGCAGCATGGCGTCCGGCTATGCGGGCGTCGATAATCCGCTCTTCTACAAAGAGAACAATCGCATGCTGTTCGGCGATGCGAAGAAGATGCTGGAGGAAGTGCTCGTTGCGCTGAAAGCCTGAAAGATCTCCGTCGTTCCGGACGCACGCCAGTGCGATCCGGAACCCAGAAAAAAGCCGCTACTCGCGGCTTTTTGCTTTGGTGCTCCGGTGGCTCGTGGTGTGTGCAGGCCGCAGGGCAAAATTGCTTGAAAGCCGTACGGATATTGGCTCTCAGGGTTTTTTGCCGATCCAGCGAGGCGTCTGAAACGTCAGCGACGGAGAGTGTTTCCGCGCGTCGCCGCTGCGCGAGGTGTGCCGGCGCGCATTTCCTGGGCGATAAACTTCGCCAGCGGCTTGATGTTGCCCTGCACGCTCGCTGCTTCCAGCGCCGCCATGTATTGCGCGCGCCACTTGAGTCTGATAACGGTCCACGGATAGCCGCCGGAGGCGAGCATGGTGTTCATGAGGAAGCGGCCGATGCGGCCATTGCCGTCGAAGTACGGATGGATGAAAACAAACAGGTGATGGCCGAGCACCGCGCGTACTGCTGCCTCCGGCTCGTTCGCCAGCAGATAGAACAACGTTTCCATCGCATCCAGCAGCGCTTCGCGCGGCAGCGGGGTGTGTTGTGAATTACGAATGTACACCGGGCCGGAGCGGTAGCCGGCAAGTTCATGGCGCTTAATGATGCCGACTGTAACCGCGGGCGCGAAGAGTTCTCCGTACCATTCGTGATGGTCCGTTTGCGCAAGCGGGCCAGCATTCCTGCCTTCAAGGATAAGCTTGATCGAGGTTTTCACCCGATTAAAGGCCTGGTAATACCCCCGTGCGGCGAGCGCCTCGCGATCTTTGCTATGGGCGGCATCGGCATCCGGGTTCCAGCGGCCACTGGCGACGCGTTGTATCAGCTCTTCCGTGACCTGGTAGCCTTCGATCGACAACGAGTTGTAGGCGTCGGCGACATAGCGTTCACTGACATTGTCGAGGTAACGCTGCGGTGAGCGCGGCAGTCCCGGCGCGCGGGGAAACGCTTTAATGACATCCGCGCGCCAGCTCTCCCACATCGAACGCAGGCGCAATACATAGGGCGAACGCTCGCGGCCGCCTGGCAACAGGGTCGGCGCTGGAGTATCGAAGGGGTTGGTTTCCCTGACCCCGTGGCCGGCCCGTTTCATCGTGGTCACAATGCGTTCGGCGAACTCAGGCTTGCCGAGGAAACGGTAGGCGCCTGCCAGACGGCTGGCAGCGGCGGGGTAGCCGTCTCCGGACAGCAAAAAGGTCAGTAACTCGCCGGGGTCACGGACCATGGCGAGCGCGATTTCCGCTTCGCGCGGGTGGCTGCGGAAGAAATTGGGACCGACACGGCACAGTGCCTCCGGCAGCGGTTGTACTTGCAGGCCTTTGGTCTCGATGCGATTGCCGGGAACGTTTTTAGGGTCGGTATAAAGCATGATCGAGGTTTCGTGCGGCAGATCGATTTTGGAGACACCGCCTTCCTTGGTGACGACCGTAATTTGGCTGGGCACGGTGGTGATGCCGGTGTGCAGCGCGAGCGAGACCTCGGCATTGAGGCAGTAGCGTTTGCCGAAGCGCTTGCCGAGATAGCCGGAGAGAAACGACCAGTACGAGGCAAACCACGCCATGGTGTCGCCACGCTTGTCGGCCGGGTTGGCGCAGATGTACCATCCTTTGATGACCGGCCGCAGGAATCCGGCCTTCACCAGCCGCGCGCGGTGTGTCTCGGTCAGATCGAGCGATTCGACCACCCCGCCGTGTTTGTCCTGAAACCGGCGCAGGACCTTGAGCGATTCGGCCAGTCTGACGTTGGGTTTTGCCATGGTAAACCCTGGTCTATAACTTTGTTTTCGGGTTGTAGTATAACTATGTTATTGTCACGTGTAAAAACTTTGTTATTTGATGTTTTCAGCCACGGCTATTTTTCTCAATCACTTCTCGATCCGGCGGGCGGAAAAGGTTCAGGCGTGTATACCCGCGCTCGACGTGATGATCGGGAAGCGCGGCGTCTCGAAGCCGGGGATCGACTTCAGCCCCGAACCGGTATTGACGATGACGACGGGCTCGTCATGCCGCAGCAGATTTTTCGCCATGGCCTTTCTTAATCCGGCCAGCGTGGTCGCGCTTTCCGGGCACGCGAATATTCCCTCTTCGCGCGCGAGTTCATCGGCCGCAGCCAATGCTTCACGCGTAGATACCGAAATTGCCGCGCCGCCATGCTTGCGCATCAGCGCCAATACGGCGCGACCGCCGGGCGGGTTGGGCGACCTGAGGCCTCCCGGCGGAATGTCGATCCTGCCCCAAGGCGTGCATTCGTCGCTGCCGTCATCGAAGGCTTTGACCACCGGCGCGCAACCCTCGTATTGCGTGACATAGAGGCGCGGCAGCGTTCCTTCGACCCAGCCCAGATGCAGTAATTCGTCGAACGCTTTCCAGATCGCGATCGCGCCGAGGCCGCCGCCCATCGGATAGACAATCGCCGCCGGCAGTTTCCAGCCGAGCTGCTCCGCGATCTCGAGTCCCATGGTTTTCTTGCCTTCGAGCCGGTACGGCTCTTTGAGCGTGCAGATATTCAGCCAGCCGTTACGTTCGCATGCCTCTGCCACCAGCCGTCCCGCGTCGTGCCAGTTCTCGACCAGAAATGTCGGCTGCCCGCTGGCCCGGCAGTGCTGCAGGCTTGACGGCTGCACGTCGGTCGGCAACAGGTTGACGCAGGTGATGCCGGCACGCGCGGCGTACAAACTCCACGCGCCGCCGGCGTTGCCGGAGCTGTTATGAGCGACCGTCTTCACGCCCAGCTCGACATAGCGCGAAACCGCGACGGAAGCACCGCGATCCTTGAACGTGCCGCTGGGGTTGCGGCCTTCGTCTTTGACAGCGAGGCTGCTCAGGCCGAGCGCGCGCGCGATGCGCGGCACCGGCACGAGCGGCGTGTAACCTTCGTTGAGCGTAACGGCCAGCTGCGGATCCTCAACGGGCAGCAGCGGCGCGTAGCGCCACAGGCTGGCGGGGCCCTGCGCGATGTCGCGCGGCGACACTTCGCGCCGGATACGGTCGAGATCATAGCGCGCATACAGCGTTTCCCCGGGTGCCGCGTTGCGCGGCGTATCGGCGGCAAGCCGCTTGCCCGCGCTGGTTTCAAGGTGGGTGAGGTAACTCACGGCGTCCCCCGTCAATCCAGCTTGATGCCAGATTTGGCCACGACTTCCGTCCAGCGCTTGACATCGCTTTCGATGAGCTTGCGGAATTCGTCCGGACCGATCGCGGCGATGTCGAGTGCCAGCGCAGCGAAGCGTTCCTTGACGTCAGCCTGCTCGAGCGCGCGGGCGATCGAGGCGTGCAGCAGCTTGACGGTTGCCGGCGGCGTGCCGCCCGAGGCGAGCACGCCGTACCAATGCGATACCACGAACCCGCTGACGCCGGACTCATCAAACGTGGGTATGGCGGGAACGATCGGTTGGCGGTGCAGACTCGTGATGCCGAGTCCCTTCATGCGGCCGGACTTCAGATGGGGAATAGAGACCGGCGAGCCCAATAACCCGAGCGGGATCTGGCCCGCGACGACGTCGGCAATCGCCGGGCCGCCGCCCTTGTACGGCACGTGATTCAGCGTTAGCCCCGTGCGCAGCCGCAGCAGTTCGTAGGTCATATGCGGCGAACTGCCGGTCCCCGAGGTCCCCAATGCAAATTTCGCGGTCTGGGCGCGCGGCATCGCCAGCAGTTCCTTCAGCGAATTGGCGGCGAACGACGGATGCGCGACCAGGATCTGCGGGGTGGTCGCCACCAACATGATGGGCGCGAAATCCTTGACCGCGTCGTACGCCGGTTTGGTCGCGGTGGCGACATTGATGGCGTGCGGCACGTCGGCAAGTATCAGCGTATAACCGTCGCCGGGCGCTTTGGCCACGATTTCGGTCGCTATCATGCTGGCCGCGCCGGGGCGGTTATCGACGACGAAGGTCTGGTTAAGCGCTTCCCCCAGCTTCAGTCCGAGTACGCGCGCGATGATGTCGGAGCCGCCGCCGGGCGCGTAGGGCACGATGAAGCGCACGGGTTTATACGGATAGCGCTCCGCGGCGTCGACCGCAGCGGTTGCTGAGGTCAGGGCGAGCAGGGCCGGCACGATGGTGATGATTGGTCTCATACGGGTCTCCTGAACATACCTGAGATATTAATTCTATTTCGCGCCGATGCCGTTGAGCACCAACTCAGGCCCGGCTGCGCCGAGTTGTACGCGTTTCGCCAGCTTGATGCCTTCGATCCCGGTGGCGCAGGCTGATGTGCTAAACAGCAGCGCGAGCGCAACCGAACCCAGCCGCATCTCAAGCTTAAGAGTCCCTAACATAATGAAACACGTGCGCGTTTCATTGTGTTAGGGACTCTAAGGATTGACCGCGACGCGCGAACGAGCGAGCGGCGGATTCTGTGCGAAATAACGCTTGATGCCGGCCAGTATCGCTTCCGCCATTTGATCCTGATAGCTTTCGCTTTTCAGCTTCTTCTCTTCATCCGGATTGCTGATGAACGCCGTCTCGACCAGAATCGACGGAATGTCGGGCGCCCTGAGCACGGCGAAGCCCGCCTGCTCGACGTGGGATTTGTGCAGGGTATTGATTTCTCCGAGCTCGGTCAGCACCGCGCGCGCGAGCTTCAGGCTGTCGTTGATCTGCGCCGTGAAACTGAGATCGGCGAGCGTCATCTTCAGGTACGGATCCTGCACGTCGAGGTTTACGCCGCCGATCAGGTCAGCGTCATTTTCTTTCTTGGCCAGCCACTTTGCAGCCGAACTGGTGGCGCCGCTTTCCGACAGCGCGAACACCGACGAGCCGCGCGCGTGCGGCTTGATAAAAGCGTCCGCATGCACCGAAACGAACAGATCGGCGCGCACTTTGCGCGCTTTCTCGACGCGATGATGCAGCGGGATGAAATAATCGCCGTCGCGCGTCAGCACGCCGCGCATGTTGGGTTCCCGGTCGAGCATGGCCTTCAGTTTGCGCGCAATGGCGAGCGTCACGTTTTTCTCGTGGGTGCCGCCGCGGCCCATGGCGCCCGGATCTTCGACGCCGTGACCCGCGTCGATGACGACGACGATGAGCCGCTGAACTTCTGACCTGGCCGGCCGCGGCGTCCTTGCGGCCGGATCGATCGACGCGGTGACGATGCCGGGCTCACCTACTTTGGAGTCGCGGGCGGCGGACGGCGGGGCGGGCGGCGCGGATGCAACGGGCGGCGGAGCGGATTGTGATTTTTCGAGCAGCGCCAGCAACGGATCGACCGCCTGCGCGGGATAAATGTCGAGCACCAGCCGGTTGCCGTATTCGGCGATCGGCTTCAATGTGAATACCTCGGGCTTCGCTTCGGTTTTCAAATCGAACACCAGCCGCACGACACCCGGCTTGAACCGTCCGATGCGCACGGCTTTCACGTACGGGTCGTTGGCGCCGATCGTGCCGGATAGCGCCTCGAGTGCCGGCGTAATCGTCACGTCTTCGAGGTCGAGCGCAAGTCGGTCGGGGTTTTTCAGCAACAACAATTGATGCTTGATCGGAGCGGCGGACTCAAGCGTGACGCGCGTGTAGTCCTGCGCCGGCCACACGCGCGCGGAACTCACGGTGGTCGCGGCGCCGACCGCAATCGGCATCAGCAGCAACAGGAAATGCAGGAGTTTCAGGAACGAATAACGGCGGCGGCGATGGTACCGGCATACGGTCATCGTCGTGAGGTGCTGCGTCAGTTTTGCAGCCGCATCAAACAATTTCTACCAGCCTCCGTCTCGGCGTTGATCGTTACGCTGCGTCCGTCGCCGGCAACCGCCATTTCGATCGTCACATCCGGTGCAGGCAGTTGCGCTCCGGCCTTTTCGGGCCATTCGACGAGGCATACGGCGTCGCCGTTAAAGTACTCGCGAAAGCCTGCATCGACCCATTCATCAGTATATCTGAGTCGATAAAAATCAAAGTGATACAAGTATAAACTAGAAATGGTGTAAGGTTCAACCAGAGTATAGGTCGGGCTTTTGACCCGTTCTTTGACGCCGAGCGCGCGCAGCAGGCCGCGGGCGAGGGTGGTTTTGCCAGCACCGAGGCCGCCACTCAGGTAAATAACCATGCCTGGGCGCAAACCGCCCGCGAGCGCGGCGCCAAGGGCTAGCGTATCGGCCTCGGCGGCGAGATCGCGTGTCAATTGGGCCGGCGGATGCTTATGATGGAGAGTCATGCACGGTGAACATCAATCGTCGGCGAGCATCGGGGCGGCGTCACTCGCGCGCCAGATCCGCGCGTGGGGCGTCGAACTCGGGTTTCAGCATATCGGCATCGCAGACGCCGACTTGAGCCACGCCGAACCGCGTTTGCTCGAGTGGTTGAGCGCGGGTTTCCATGGCGAGATGGATTATATGGCAAAGCACGGCGTCAAACGCGCGCGGCCGGCCGAGCTCGTGCCCGGCACGCTGCGCGTGATCGCCGCGCGCATGAATTACCTGCCGCCCGCTGTCGCCGACAGTTGGGCGGTTATCAACGAACCGGGCAAGGCGTTCGTGTCGCGCTACGCGCTCGGCCGCGACTATCATAAGGTGCTGCGCCGGCGTTTGCAGCGGTTGGCGGAGCGCATCGAGACGGAGGCCGGCCCGTTCAGCCACCGCGTGTTCACCGATAGCGCGCCGGTCATGGAAGTGGAACTCGCCGAGAAGGCCGGCCTGGGCTGGCGCGGCAAGCATACGCTGCTCCTGACGCGCGAAGCGGGTTCGTTCTTTTTTCTGGGCGAGATTTATACGGATCTGCCGCTGCCGGTCGATCAGGCGACGGGCAACCACTGCGGCACCTGCGAAAAATGCATCGATATCTGTCCGACGCGCGCGATCGTCGCGCCCTACCGGCTCGATGCGCGGCGCTGCATTTCGTACCTGACCATCGAGCTTCCCGGCAGCATACCGGTTGAATTGCGGCCGCTGATCGGCAATCGCGTTTACGGCTGCGACGATTGCCAGCTCGTGTGCCCGTGGAACAAGTTCGCGCAGGCGAGCGGCGAGCCGGATTTCGCCGTGCGCAACGGCCTCGACGCGGCCGCGCTAGTCGATCTTTTTGCATGGGGTGAGGATGCATTTCACGCACGCCTGCTCGGCAGCGCCATCCATCGCATCGGTTACGAGCGCTGGCTGCGCAATATTGCGATCGGGCTCGGCAACGTTCCCCCATCCGCGGCATCCGCGCCGCAAGTCGTTGCTGCACTGCGGCTACGCAGCGAACATCCGTCAGCGCTGGTGCGCGAGCACGTGGCGTGGGCGTTGGCCCGGCACGGGTCGCGTTAATCCGCCTTGTCACGGCGGGAGCGCGTGGTTAAGATGCACAACCGCAATAATTTCACCTGAGGAGACCCGGCATGAATCTCAAATTACGCGCACTGGTTGCCGCGCTGGCATGCGCCGCTTGCTCATTTACTGCGTTTGCGGCGGGATTTCCCGACCGTCCGATCAAAATGATCGTGCCATGGGCCGCCGGCGGCGACACCGACAATATTTTCCGGCCGTTCGGGCAGGCGTTGCAGAAGGCGCTCGGCGGCACCACGGTGGTGATCGCCAATATCGGCGGCGCTTCGGGCACGGTCGGCGCGCGCGAAGCGAAGAACGCGCCGCCTGACGGCTACACGCTGTACGCGGTGCACGACTACATCCA
>JANNPG010000236.1:0-5408 GCA_031399805.1 Betaproteobacteria bacterium
GGCATTTGTCGGGTTCGCCCTGCCGGCATTGCTGCCGCTCATCGCGGCGATGTTGGCGCTCGACGACCCGGTTCACGTGTATACCGCGTCGATCCTGAGCGCTTTTTTGGTCGTGATGCTCGCGGCGTGCCCAATCGTGCACAACACGCACGTCGCTTCGCTGCGCGCGCGGTTCGAGAACACCGACCTCGTCCAGGACCTGTCGGCGGCCAACCGGCTCGCGGATGATGCCATCCGTCAGTTGGGCGACCAGATTGAAGCGCAGAAGAAAATCGAAGAGGCGCTGCAGCAGTCGGCCGACCGCGTCGAAGCGCTGATCACCGCATCGCCGCTCGCGATTGTGGTGCAGGACGAGCACGGCGTCATCCAGCGCTGGAACCAGGCCGCAGAGCGGATATTCGGCTGGACCGAGCGCGAAGCGATCGGGCAGAAAATGCTGGCGGTACCCGCGGACAAGCAGGACGAAGGCACAGGCTTTCGCGAATCGATATTGCGCGGCGAACAACTTGCGGACGTCGAAGCCGTGCGCAAGCGCAAGGACGGCAAGCTGATCACGGTCAGCCTGTCGGCGGCACCGTTGCGCGATGCCAGCGGCGCCGCCAACGGCATCGTGCTGATGGTCGCCGATATCAGCGAACGCAAGCGCGCGGAGATTCGCCAGAATCTGCAGAACGCGGTGACGGTGCTGCTGGCGGAGGCGAACAGCGTCGAAGAAGTGATCCCGCGCGTGATTCAAACGCTGTGCGAGGGTTTGGGTTGGGTGGCGGGCGCGCGCCGGGTTGTCGCAAAAGAAGATGGCCTGATGCGGCACACGGAAAATTGGGGGATCCCGGCGCCGGAAATCGAACAGTTCCTGCAGATATCGGCCGCGCGCACTGACGGCGGTGGCGAGAATGCGGGCCTGCTGCGCCGCGTATGGGCGAGCGGCGGACCGATATGGCTTCCCGACATTGCGCAAGAGGCGACGTTCGTGCGCGGCGCCGCCGCGCTGGCGGCGGGGCTGCACAGCGCGTTTGCGTTTCCGATCATGGTCAGCGGTGAATTCTACGGCGTGATCGAATTGTTCGGACGGGAGGTTCGCGCACGCGACGAGGAAGTCGTCGCGATCGCCACCGGGATTGGCAGCCAGATCGGGCAGTTCATTGCGCGCAAAGAGGCCGAAGCCCACCTCACTTTTATCGCCAACTACGACACGTTGACCGGACTGCACAACCGCGCGATGTTCAACCAGCGGTTGACGCAGGCGCTGGCGCGGGCGCAGCGTCTCGCCAAGATGGCAGCAGTGCTGTTTATCGATCTGGACCGTTTCAAATTGATCAATGACACGCTCGGCCACGATGCCGGAGACCGGCTGTTGAAGCAGATTGCGGAGCGCTTTCGCGAATGCCTGCGCGAGGGCGACACCATCGGTCGTCAGGGCGGCGACGAGTTCGTGGTGCTGGTCGAAGACGTGACCGATCCCAATCAGGTGACCGGGGTGGCCCAGAAGATGCTCGAGACTGTCGCCCAGCCGTATCTCATCGCGGGCCAGGAATTTCACGTTACCGCGAGCATCGGTATCAGCATTTTTCCCGAAGATGGCCGCGATCAGCAGGTACTGCTCAAAAACGCCGACATCGCGATGTATCGCGCCAAGGAAAAGGGCAAGAACAACTATCAGTTTTATTCGGCGCAAATGAACCTGCATTCCTTCGAGCGGCTGGCGCTCGAAACGAGTTTGCGGCGCGCCGTCGAGAGAAACGAATTCCTGCTGCATTACCAGCCCAAAGTCGATATGCGCAGCGGCCGCATAACCGGGGTCGAGGCGCTCGTGCGTTGGCAGCATCCCGATCTCGGTATGGTGCCGCCGGCGCAGTTCATTCCGCTGGCCGAAGAAACCGGCCTGATCGTGCAAATCGGCGAGTGGGTGTTGCGCACGGCTTGCAGCGATGCCCGTGGCTGGCGCGATCAAGGGTTGCCGGAAATCAGCGTCGCCGTAAACCTGTCGGCGCGCCAGTTCGCCAGAGAAGATCTCGCCTCTTCCATCCTGAACGTCGTGCACGAGGCGGGCTTCGATCCGCGTTCACTCGAGCTCGAGATTACGGAAAGTACCGTCATGCAAAGCGCCGATCGTGCGGCCAGCGTGTTGCGCCAGTTGAAAGACGTCGGGGTGCGCGTAGCAATCGACGATTTTGGCACCGGCTACTCGTCGCTCGGCTATCTCAAGCAGTTTCCGATCGACAGCGTGAAGGTGGATCGCTCGTTCATACGTGACATTCCAGACGACAAAGACGACGTCGCGATTACGTGCGCGGTCATCGCGATGGCGCAAAGTCTGCGCCTGAAGGTGGTTGCGGAGGGCGTGGAGACCGCTGAACAATATGCTTTCCTGCGCGAACAGGGTTGCGATGAAATCCAGGGTTATTACTTCAGTCAGCCGGTCGATGCGGCGGCACTGGCGCGCCTGCTCGCGCAGTCAAGCGTTGAATTCACTCTCGCCTGATTTCAGGTTGCCCAGGCAACGGCGCCGGGGCCCGCGCCCGTCTTGCGGATCTCAAGACGCCGCTGGTGCAGTTGGCGCAGGTTCGCGCGATGGCCGATGCTGACAATCGCGCTATGCGGCAACCGCTCCCTGAGCAGGTGATAGAGCGCCCCTTCGGTCGTTTCGTCGAGCGCGGAGGTCGCTTCGTCCATGAACAGCCAGTCGGGTTTGTGCAGCAGCGCGCGCGCGAACGCAACGCGTTGTTGCTCGCCGCCGGACAGCACTTGCGCCCAGTGCTGTTCTTCGTCGAGGCGATCGACGAGGTGTTCGAGCTTGCAATCGATGAGTGCTGCGCGCAATTCGGCGTCGTTGTAAGTCCCGCTGGCGGCGGGATAGGATAACTGTTCGCGCAGCGCGCCTATCGTCAGGTAGGGTTTCTGCGGCAGGAACAGCACGCGCGCGTTTTGCGGCCGCGACACGCTACCGCGGCCAAACGGCCAGATGCCTGCCAAATGCGCGGAACAGCGTGCTTTTGCCCGAACCGGACGGGCCGGTGACGAGCACGCTCTCGCCGGGCTTGAATTCAAGGCTGAACGGCGTGAGCAGGGGCTGTCCACCGGGCAGATCGATTTCAACGGCGTGAGCGGTGAAGCCGGCGCCGGACCCGGCGGCCACGGCGACGCCGGGTGCGGTTTGCGCTGCCTGCCCGGCGACCAGCATCGCGTTATGGAATGTAATGAGCCGGTCGACGGTTGCGCGCCACGCCGCGAGCTGCGAGTAGGCGTCGATGAACCAGCTGAGTGACGACTGGACCTTGTTGAACGAAGTCGCGGTCTGCATCAGGTCGCCAAGCTGTATCTTGCCGCTGAAAAAACGCGGCGCGACGACGATGAACGGAAACACGATGGCGGCCTGGTTGTAGCAGTAGCTGAACAGATTTAGTTTCTTGATGCGCCGCATGATCCCCCACCAGTTGGCGGCGACGGCGCTGAAGCGGCCGCGCAGGTGGCCGATTTCGCCCGCCTCGCCGCGATAGAGAGCGATCGCCTCGGTATTTTCGCGAAAGCGCACGAGCGCGAAGCGAAAATCCGCTTCATACATCTGCTTGTCGAAATTAAGGCGGATCAGCGGGCGTCCGATCCAGTGCGCAAGCGCGGTGCCGGCCACCGCGTAAACGAGCGCCACCCAAACCATATAGCCGGGTATCGTCACTTCCAGTCCCCCGGCCTCGAAGGTGAGCGTCCCGGAAAGGCGCCACAGGATGGCGAGAAACGACAGCAGCGTGATGACCGCGGACATCACCCCAAGCACGAGGTACAGGGTTTTGTCGCAAAACAGCGCAAGGTCCTCGGCGATCCGCTGGTCGGGGTTGTCGGTGCCGATTGCGGTGAGTTGCATGCGGTAATACACGCGGTTGCCTATCCATTCGTTCAGGTACTTGTCGGTCAGCCAGCGCCGCCAGCGGATCTGCAGCATCTGGTTGAGGTAGAGCTGGTAGACGCCCGCCACGATGAATCCTGCCGCCAGCCACGAGAACTTGAGCAGTTGCCGGTAGAATTCCGCCTCGTCCTTGTTCTGGATCGTATTGTAGAAATCGTTCTGCCAGAAGCTGAACACCACCTCGAGATAGACGAGGCACAGGTTGATCGCCACCACCGCGGCGAGCAGTCCGCGCGCCGCCCAGCGTTCTTCGGAGAACCAGTATGGCTTGGTCAGCCGCCATAGGTCGGCGAGAAAAGTTCTGGTTGTGGCAGGCATAGAGGACTCCCGGAGGGTGGCGGTATGCAACCGCATGACGCGCCGCAGCCAGGCGGCGGCAAGATTAGTGTGGGTGGGGGCGGGATGATAACTTGAAACCAGCGGGGGCGTTTGCACCAGCGCGGTAATGGATTACACTGGAAACAAAAACACGGTGGATGTTACGGACTCTAAGGAGGGAGCGATGAAAACAGTCGGGCAGTTGTTGCAGGGTAAGACCAAGGGACTATGCACGATCGGCCCCGATACGCGCGTGTTCGAGGCGCTCAGGCAGATGGCGGAAAAAGACATCGGCGCGTTGCTGGTTGTCGAAAACGGCAAGCTCGCCGGTATCCTGTCCGAGCGCGACTACGCGCGCAAGGTGATATTGCAGGGCAAATCGTCGCACGACACGCCGGTGAAGGAAATCATGACCGAGCGCGTGGTCTGCGTGCAGCCGAAGAATACGGTGGAAGAGTGCATGGCGTTGATGACCGACAAACGTATTCGCCACCTGCCGGTCATCGAGAACGACCAGTTGATCGGCGTGCTGTCGATCGGCGACCTGGTGAAGGAAACGATCTCCGAACAGCAGTTCATGATCAAGCAGCTGGAGTCCTACATCCACAGCTAAAGCTTTGCCGCAGAGGACGCAGGGGACGCGGGGGAAGACCAGGAAAGCAAAAAGGGAGAGAAGCAGCGATCGAATTGCGTAAGCGCTAACCAGTTTCCGTTGGCTTTTTCAATGTTTTTCCATGATTTGGATTTGTCTTTGAATTTCCTCCGCGTCCTCTGCGTCCTCCGCGGCGAGGCTTTTCGGCTTGCGGGAGATTAAATGCAATTTGGCGCAATCATCATCGGTGACGAAATCATGTCCGGCAAACGCCAGGACAAGCATATGGCGCAGGTGATCGCCACGCTCGGCGAGCGTGGCCTTGAACTCGCCTGGTGTCAGTATCTGGCCGACGAACCCGCGCTGATTACCGCAACGCTGAAGCGCACGCTGGCCACGGACGATATCGTGTTCAGTTTCGGCGGGATCGGCGCCACGCCGGACGATCACACACGGCAGTGCGCGGCGCAGGCGGCCGGGGTCGACCTTTGCCTGCATCCGGATGCTGAAGCCGAAATCCGCGCGCGTTTCGGCGCCGAAATAACGCCGCAGCGGCTTGCGATGGGGGAGTTTCCGCGCGGCAGCCGCATTATTCCA
>JANNPG010000238.1:0-2096 GCA_031399805.1 Betaproteobacteria bacterium
GGTGTCGATGCAGAATTGGCCGATGCTCGCGATGCCGTCGCGCAGGCCGCATACCGCCAGGCAGTTAAGTCCCGGCACGCAGCGCGCGCACTTCCTCATGACTCTTGATGCCGCCCGCGACGATCAGCGGAATGCGCTCGCGCTCGATGCCGAGGTCGCGCACGAGTTCGAAGATGCCGGCGAGCACCGGCTCGAAATCAAAGCGCGGATCGTTGATTTCTTCGGGCCGCGTAGCACCCAGATGCCCGCCGGCATAACGCGGGTGCTCGATGACAATCGCGTCGGGCAGGCATTTCTTGCGCAGCCATTTCTTAAGCACGATGTTCACACTGCGCACGTCGGACAAAATAGGCACCAGCGCGACATCCGGAAAGTCCAGCGTCAAATCCGGCAGATCGAACGGCAGGCCGGCGCCCATCACAACCGCGTGCGCGCCGCTTGCGCAGCTTTGCCGCACATAGGCCGCGTAATCGGAGACCGCTTTCATCACGTTGACCGCGAGCGCGCCATGGCCCTCGGCGAGATCGAGCGCCATGCGGATCTCGCGGTCGAGCGCGATCAGATTGAGTTTGTCGAGTTCGCCTTTGTCGGTGCAGTCCTTGGCGCGTTCGAGCAGGTCGGGATGATGGTGACGCAGATCGACGCTGGAGATGGTGCCTAGCGCGCCCAGGCGGGCGACGGATCCGGCCAGCCGGTGCGCCGATATGCCCACACCCATGCCGCCCTGTACGATCGGCAGCAGCATGCGCGAGCGCAATCGCCAGTGTGGCAAGGGAATTTCAGATAGCTTGGATGAGTCGCCCATAAACGAAGCGGTGATTGCCTAGCCGTAGGCGATGCAGTTCTCACACACGGTGCCGCGTACATCCTTCCTGAGGTGAGCAGCGCGGAGATTCACGAATGCGGACGAGTTCCATGCGTCCATGAACGACACTTTGTTCAGGTCGCCCATCGTCCAGTTGGCTGTCGCGTCGAAACAGCACGCGGACAGGCGGCCCGCGGCGGTGACGTGCCCTTCGGTGAAGGCCGACCAACAGGGCAGCGGTTCGCGCAGCGCGCCGATGCGCCCCTGGTTGCCGGCGGTGGGACGGTAGCCGAGATCGTGTTCGCGTTGCGTCGCGAATGCGCCCATCGAGTAGAGCGGCAGCCAGTAATGGGTGTCCACATATGGCCGCACGCGGTCGTTGAGCAGGGTTTCCATTTTGACGAGCTGCTCGCCGTCGTACTTGATCGAGGAGGCGTAGAGGCCCGTCCGGTAGCCGCCGCGCTTGCGCACTTCCCATGCCGAGTTGACGTTGTCGAGCGCGGTGTGGAAAAGCTTGCCCGCCACCCCCATGATTTTCTCGAACTGCTGCTCGTCAGCGGCGTTCATTGACCATTTGAGCGAATCGAGCCCCGCTTTCATGCATTCTTCCACCGCCTCGGGAAAAGCCATCGAAGCGTTGGAGGTAAGAAAAACATAAGGCATCGCGAGTTCGCGCTTCAAGTAGGCGATGCAGTCGACGAGCAGCCGCGGATTCATGAACGATTCGCCGAGGTAAAAGACGCCGACTTCCTCGACGCCCGCTTCGCGCATCTCGCGCGTGACGCGCTTGAACAGCCCGAAATCCATATCCCACTTCGGCTGGACTTCGCGCGTGCGCAGCGCGCAAAATCCGCAGCGGTAGTTGCAGCGCGGGGAAATCTCGATCTTGACGCTTTTCGGCGCCGGCAGCTCCGCCTTGAGATAGGCAGGAGGAATTTTCGTGATGTTGTCGATGCGTTCTGTAATGGTTGCCATTTTCCCGCTCCTTGCCAGGTGTCAGGTTGAGCGGCTGCGGCCGGTGGATTCAAATCCCCAGCCTGCTTGCGCGTCGCACGTAGCAGATTAGTCACGTGAGCGCTTGATACCTTGACCCATATCAAGTCTGTGCGTATTGGGACCGTTACGGGCTAAGCAGGGTTAAAACACGGATATTTGATGCGCAATGCCCGGCATGAGTGTTGTGGGTCCTGGCCGCGTACCAGCAGAACCGGCACGCGTGCTTCGCGCAGCACTGTTTCGGCGTCACTGCCCAGCACCACGCGGCCAATGCCGCGCCGGCCATGCGTGCCCA
>JANNPG010000365.1:0-11295 GCA_031399805.1 Betaproteobacteria bacterium
TTGAACTCCTTCTCGAGAGGGTCGAAGTCGCATACGGTGGTGCCTTTGTCGATGCTGCCCGGTGCGGGGATGGCGCCCGATTTGTGCAGCAAGGCTTCCGTCAGAGTGGTCTTCCCGGCAGCCCCGTGCCCGACCAAAGCGATCGTGCGTATCGTGTCCGTAACGTACTTCGGCATATTCAGCTCCCCAAGATGGCGCGTGGTCGCTTTCGAGTATAGAGATGCGCCCGGGGGGCTACAAGGCGGGCGGCGTCGGTTGTTGAGGCATATCAACCGTGCTTAACCCTTTTGTGGCCGGCCGGCCGTTTATAGCGGTGACATCGGTTTGATGTTCATTGGAAGGAGAAAAACCGTGAAAAAAGCGTTGATTGCAGCAGTCCTGATGGCGGGCATGGCGGGCCACGCCCAAGCGGTGGGCGGTGTTGCCGACGTGTCGGTTTACGACCGCGCCGAGAATCGCACGCTGCCGGTGTATTACCATCAGGGCCGCTACTACATCGCGGGCAAGCCCGGCAACGAATACCAGGTGAATATTCGCAACAACCAGCCCGGTGAAATCCTGAGCGTGATCGCGGTCGACGGCGTCAATGCGGTGTCGGGCGAGACTGCGAACTGGAGCCAGACCGGGTATGTCCTCGGTGCGCACACCTCGTTCGGCATCAAAGGCTGGCGCAAGAGCCTGCAGCGTACTGCCGCGTTCTTTTTTACCGAGCTCGAAAATTCCTACGCGGCGCGCAGCGGGCGCCCTGACAACGTCGGCGTGATCGGTGTTGCGGTGTTCCGCAAGAAAGCCGAACCGGCGGTTGGCATCAATCGCCATTTCGAGCGCAAGCGCCAGGCGGCGGCCGATGACGGGCCGGCCAGCGAGGGGCAAAACACGGCCAAGGACGAGGTCGCGCAAGGTGCGCGTAGCGAGGCCGCCCCGCCGCCAGCGTCGACGGTCGCGCCGCAACCCGAGCCGAAGAAACTGGGCACCGGTCATGGTCAGAGCGAAACGTCGGTCGTGCGCTATGCAAATTTTGAGCGGGCCTCGAGCACCCCGGACGAAGTGATCACGATTTATTACGACAGCTACCGTAATCTGGTCGCGCAGGGCGTGATCCGGGACCGTACGCGGATTGCGCGTCCCAACCCGTTTCCGAATCAGTTCGTCCCCGATCCGCGCTGAGCATGCTTTTCGGCAGCCCGCCGCGCGCGGGTTGCCCAAGTGCTGCGGGTTGCGCATACTGGCAACCCGTGATGCCGCAGAACGAGAACACGAGCGATGAGGAGTTGATGGAGCGCTACCGCGATGGCGATGCCGGGGCGTTCGACGCGCTCTACGGGCGCCACAAGGGCGGCGTGTTTCGCTACCTTGCGCGCCAGTGCGGCGGCCATGGCATCGCCGAGGAACTCTTTCAGGATGTATGGATGAATCTGATCCGGGCCCGCGCGGCCTATACGGTACAGGCCAAGTTCACGACTTATCTGTACCGGCTGGCGCATAACCGGTTGATCGATCATTACCGCGCGCACGCGTCCAACGTGGCGGCGTCGTTTGATGATGTGGACGGCCCGCCGCTCGACAAGCTCGAGGCGGCGCGCAACGATGATCCGGCGGTGAACGCTGATGTCAGGCAGCAGGCCCGGCATATCCTGCAGCTCATCGAATGTTTGCCGGCGGTGCAGCGTGAAGCATTCTTGCTGCAACAGGAGTCTGATATGAGCATAGAGGAAATCGCGCAGGCGACCGGCGTCTCCCGGGAAACCGCGAAAAGCCGCCTGCGCTATGCGATTGCGAAGTTGCGGGAGGGCGTGCAGGGCGTGCGCTAGGCGACTATGAGCGAAACTTCACACAATGACCTCGCGCGCGACGCCGATCTGACCGCGAGATATCGCGCGGCGGCGCAGGACGCGCCGCCCGCGGCGCTTGACGACGCCATTCGAGCCGCTGCGCGGCGCGCGGTGGGCGCGCGGCCGCGGCCAGCCGGTTTTTCGTTCGGCGATTCGTGGCGCAGCTCGCTGTCGATCGCAGCAGTGATGGTCTTGAGCGTGAGCATCGTCATACTGATGCGCGAAGAGGCGCCCGAACTCAGCGCGCCGCCGCGTGCTGATTCGCCGCCCGCGGATACGAAGCTTGAATCGCGCGCCGGCGCTGATGAGAGCACGGCGGCGACTTCCCGGGGTTTTGTGCTTGATCCGCAGAGGTCAAGAAATATCGGTCTCAAGCCGCCGCCGCAGGTGTCGCCACCGGGTCTGGGGATGCGGCAGCCGGAATTCGTGGAGCAGAGTCCGCGGTTGAAGAAGGATGCCAACGCGGATAGGTCAGACGTTGACGCGGCTGGGCGGGCGGAGTTGGCGAAGCGCCGCGAGGCGGCGCCTGACGCCGCCGCCTCGCGCGATAACAAGGTTGCAGCGTCGACCGCACGGCAGAGTAAGGCTGCAGAGTTCGATGTGCAGCGGGAAATTGCGCAGGCACCTGCGGCCTCGCCACCGCGCAAAGAGGCAGCCAAACCGGCACAGTTGGCCGAGCCGGCGGCCGGTGCAGTCGCCGGCGCGCCGGCCGAAAATAAAACCCAGGTTGGTCAGGCGCCCGCCACTGCTGACCGAGTCGAGCCCGCATCGCGCGTACGCTCACAGGCTTCGTCCGCGCCCGAATTGGCCAAGCAGGCAGCGGAGTCGCCACCCGCACCCGTGGCCGCGGCGAAGCCTTCGACGGCGCAGGAAAAATCTGCACCGCAGGCAGCAGGCGACGCGGGCAAGCTGGAAAGTTTCGTTGACTTGCCGCCGGAGAAATGGCTTGAACGCATCGTGGAGTTGCGCAAGCAGGGCAGGAATGAAAACGCGAAGGCAAGTTTGGCAGCGTTCCGCAAGCGCTATCCCGAATACCGGCTGCCTGATTCGCTGCGGGATTGGGCCAAGCAATGAGCGTGCAGGCTGCGGCGCCTGCCGACGACCCCCGACCCGTCATGCCGCGCGAACCGGAGGACGGCGCCTGCTGCCAGAGCGGCTGCGATCCTTGCGTCTACGACTGTTACTGGGAGGCGCTAAATCGCTATGAGCAGGCGGTAGCGGACTGGAAAATCCGTCATGCCGAGCGCGCTACAGTTACCCAACGCCGTTCTGAAGATTGAATATAACTAATTGAATAATAAATATAAAATAATATTGGCTTAAGTCGTTTTACGAGAACCGACCGGCTACATTGTGGTCGAACCCGGGTTGGTTTCGGTTTGCTCGGGCGATTCCTTGGAACGCGACGCACCATCCGGCCGTTCGCGCGGGCTTATTCGATTTGACAAGGTCCTGAAAACCCATATAATGCCGCCTCTTTGTGCATCGCACCATGCCGGTTTTGATGGTCGCTGCAGGGTGACAGGAGCGTAAATATTCTTGTTGCATACAGGCAGGGCCACCACTAGAATTGCCAAAATTTTTATCGGACACCACAACCAGTAGTGGTTACTTGTTTTAACGAGATGTACTGAGGAGCGCCGTTACCCCTGCAAGGTAACTCTCTGCCGGCGGCAGTTGGGCCGGCGATTTACGAAAGGAGGTTTTGCGTCATGGCAAAATCACACCCCGCACAGTTTGACGATCAAGGCGTTCCGCCTTCGGCTCAATGGGCGCGCAACACGGTGGCCGGCTTTACGTTATTGGCCTGTCTCACTTCGCTCGGCATCATCCTGCATACCCAGTATGGCGCGCGTCTTGCCAGCGCTATCGTGCATGGCCTGGGTGTGTTCGATCTGACGCAACTAATGACGTCGTCCGACGCTCCGGCGGTGCCGGCAGTGTTTACTGCCAATGAACGGAAATACCGTGCCGTGGGTGATTATCTGGCGCGGCGCTACCGCGTATCTTCGGAAATGACGACCGAAGTTGTCGCCAAGGCGCATAGTATCGGCGCCGACCTCAAGCTCGACCCGCTGTTGATACTCGCGGTGATTTCTGTCGAGTCGCGCTTCAATCCCGTGGCGGAAAGCGTCATGGGCGCCAAAGGCCTGATGCAAGTGATCCCGCGCTATCACGGCGACAAGTTCGATCCGCTGGGCGGCGAGAAGGTGGCGTTCGATCCGCAGATCAACATGCTGGTCGGCGCCAAGATACTCAAGGAATACATTCGCCGCACCGGTGATATTGCCGATGCCTTGCAGCTTTATGTCGGCGCCAGTTCGGAGGAAACCGAAAATGGCTATTCCGGCAAGGTCATGGCGGAGCGCGAGCGGCTGAACCAGATTCTGCGCCAGTTTCAGAGCCAGAACCGCACCGCGCAGAACCCGCCCATCGTCAAGGCGCTGGCTGCTTCGATCTGACCGGCAACATTCGCGGCCGCGCGCGACGAGGGTGCGTGTTGCGTGGCATTCCTGCGAAGTAACCGCCAACTAGAGCGTCAGGCTCGATACGGCGTGCTAGGGATTGAGCGAGGCCGCCGTTGTGCCGCGGCTTTGGGTTCCCGCCGGTTATCGACCGCTATCGCGGCTCTGCGGCGGAATCGAATACGTGCAGGTCACGTGGGCGACCGGTTCCGCGTCGCCATCCGAAAAAAGCGTAACTTCCCCGACGGCAAGCCGCCTGCCGACTTTCAAGAGCTTGGCTTCCCCGATCACATCTTGCTGGGCCGGTTTGCGCAGGAAATTGATGTTAAGGCTGGTGGTCACTGCCAGCGGAACAAGGCCAATCTCGCCGAGCAAAGCCGCGTACATCGCAACGTCCGCCAGCGCCATCAGGGTCGGCCCCGATACCGTATCGCCCGGGCGCAGGTGTTTCTTGCCAACGCGAAAGCGCGCGCGCGCCGCTTTGCCGCCGATGGTCTCGATGCATATATGACCCTCGTGATCGAGCTGGTATTGGCGCAGCAGATCCTGCACCTGTTGTGGCGTGACTTTGTCAGGCATAAGGGGCGCGTCGCGTATTCAAGGCAAATGGTTCCCGGCGGGTCACGTGCGGTCGTGCATGCTATTGCGGACGGGGGCGGCGGGCGCTGTGATAAAGTGATTCATCGGGTTCTGACAGGAGGCCGCAATGGCCGAGCAAGATGTGCCGAGGGATTGGTTCGAATTCATGCAGAAAATGTGGAATCCCGCCTCGTTTCCTCTGCCGGGTATGATAACGCCGACCGTCAACGTCGAGGAAATCGAAAAAAAAATAGCGGAACTGAAATCCGTCGAAAACTGGCTGACCATCAATACCGGCTTTGTGCAGATGACGATCAAGACCCTCCAGATGCAGAAGTCAGCGCTCGAGAGCCTGCGCGCGGCGGGCGAGGCCGCCGCGCGCTCGGCCAACCCCGATAAAACCGGCAAATAGCCTGCGGCCTACGCCGCAACCGTCGCCGGATCGAAGAACGGCTTGTCGCCTTTGATCTGTGTCCGGTGCATCAGTCGGCGCGACTCGGGATCAAATGCATCCCGCCGATGCATCGCGCAGCGGTTGTCCCACATGATCAGGTCGCCGACTTTCCATTCCTGATACCACGCGAAGCGTTCCTGTGATGCGTGCGCCCACAGCTTGGAGAGCAAGTCCTCGCTTTCGTCGAGCGGCAGGCCGATGATATAGGCGTTACGGCGCCGGCCGAGGAACAGCGCGTTACGGCGCGTCGCGGGGTGGGTGCGGATCAGCGGGTGCACGGCACCCGGCGCCTCGCGTG
This sequence comes from Betaproteobacteria bacterium, assembly GCA_031399805.1. Taxonomy (GTDB): domain Bacteria; phylum Pseudomonadota; class Gammaproteobacteria; order Burkholderiales; family SG8-41; genus PALSA-1004. The sequence goes on from JANNPG010000365.1 coordinate 5,629, forward strand.
GATCGCTGACATCCTTGAAGCCCTTGCGCAGTTCGCCCGCGCTGTTGCGGCTCGAATCGTGCCGGCATTGGAGCGGCGCGATGGCGCGCTTCAAGTCCGCGGGCAGGGCGTCATACGCCGCATACATGTTGGAGAAGCCGGTGTTGCCGCCGGCTGGCGGCACTTCGAGCGCATACAGCACGCTGCCGATGGGGGTGCGTTCGTTGTACGACATGTCGGTGTGCCACTCGGCTTCGTAGTGACCGAGGTTGCCGATCGGCTTGCCGTCGACCTTGATGTTCGACATGACGGTGATTTCAGGAAACGGGTCCGCGTCCGCGTCCCCCTTGGCGTGGATGGGCGCCTTGTCCAGTTCGCCGAACAGGCGGGCGAACGCCAGAAATCGCGGATCGTCAAGGCTTTGCGCGCGAAACCGCAGTACAAGATGCCGATGCCAGGCATCTTGAATAGCTTTGAACGTTGTCCCGTCGACGGGCTGCGAGAGATCGACCCCGATGATGTCAGCGCCGAGACTTGCCCTGGTCGGCATGACCGTGACACCGGTTTTTCCAGGTAAATCCATGATTTCCCCCTTATTCAACTGGATGCATCGTAATGCGGTTGGGTTGTTACTGCAAGCGGCGCATAATTAATTGCGACCGGCGTGCAGCGGACGTAATAATGCCCCGCCGCTGAAGCCGGTCTTTCAAATTTTCGTTCCGCAGGACGCCGGCAAGTTCCAGCGCGCGGCGCGCACTGAAAATTTGGCTGCCAGGACGCCAACGCCGCCAAGGCGATCGAAGCAGTCAATCTCACCCGCCGATTTTATTGCGCAACAGCCCGAGGCCGGCGATTTCGGTTTCGAGCTGGTCGCCGGGTTTCATGAATTCCGGTGGCGTGCGGGCATGGCCGACCCCAGCCGGTGTGCCGGTGCAGATGATGTCGCCCGGCTCAAGCGTCAGCCCGGCTGAAAGTTCCGCGATGATGCGCGGAATTTTGAAATACATGTGGCGCGTGTTCGAATTCTGCTTGGTGACGCCGTTAACGCGGCAGCGCATAGCCAGCGCCTGTGGATCGGCCACTTCGTCGGCAGTCGCTATCCACGGCCCCATCGGGCAATGCCCATCGAGACTTTTGCCTTTGAACCACTGCTGGCCGTGCTGGCGCTGCACCTCGCGCGCCGATACGTCATTGACCACCGTATAACCGAACACGTGTTTCATCGCATCGGCTTCCCCGATATTGATGCCGCCCCTGCCGATGATGACGCCGAGTTCCACTTCCCAATCGAGTTTTGCCGTCACGCCAGTGTGCGCCGGGACGTCCGCATAGGGGCCGTTCACGGTGGTCGGCGCCTTGGTGAAGAACGCGGGATGCGCCGGCATCTCCTGCACATGCGGGCGCGCTTTCGCGCCTTCTTCGAAGTGCTCAACGTAATTCCAGCCCACGCAAAACACGTTCTTGCGCGGACGCGGAATCGGCGCCAGCAGCGTGACCTTGTCGAGCGCGGTGGCGTCCCGCGCACGGGCTGCGAAATCGCGCAGCCACTTGAGCGCATCGTCGCCGGCCGCGATCAGCGACACCATGTCGGCGGGGTCGAACGGCGGGTTGCCGCCGATGGCCTTCAGGTCGATGACCTCTTTGCCGTCGCGCACCAGTCCCAGGTGTTGCGGTCCATGCGGGCGCGGGGTGAAAGTTACGAGTCGCAATTCATCCGCCTTGAAATGAAACCGCCGATGAACGCAGAATCGGCGTTCATCTGTGGTTACAGCCTGACCTTGAATTTTTCGGTTGCTTTGACGAGTTCCGCGCAGATGCCCGGTTCCCATGCCGAATGACCGGCATCGGGCACGACCACGTACTCGGCCTCCGGCCACGCGTGGTGCAAATCGTGCGCGCTCACGATCGGACAGACCGCATCGTAGCGGCCCTGCACAATAACCGCGGGAATGTGCCGAATCCGGCCGATATTGCCGAGGAGTGAATCGGGGGACAGGAAAATGTCGTGCAGGAAATAATGCGCCTCCATGCGCGCAAGCCCCAGAGCGACCACGTCGTTGGAGAAGTGGGCGACGGTGTCGGGGCTCGGCAAGAGCGTGGAGCATGAGCCTTCGTAAACGCCCCACGCGCGCGCCGCCGGCATATGCACAGCCGGATCCGCGTCCATCAGCCGCTTGCCGTAAGCATGGAGCAAATCGCTGCGTTCGCTTTCCGGTATCAGTGTCACGAACCTTTGCCACGCTTCCGGAAAAATATTCCTGAGCCCGTAGAGGAACCAGTCGATTTCGCTCCGGCGGCACAGGAATATGCCGCGCAGTACGAAGCCCGCACAGCGCGCGGGATGCGCTTCGCCGTAGGCCAGCGCGAGCGTCGAACCCCACGACCCGCCGAACACCAGCCATTGTTCGATCCCCAGATGCTCGCGCAACCGTTCAATATCGGCGATCAGAAGGGGCGTGGTGTTTTCGCGCACCTCGCCGAGCGGCGTCGAACGCCCCGCGCCGCGTTGATCGAATATGACGATGCGGTAATGCGCGGGATCGAAGAAGCGCCGGTGATTGGGCGCGCTGCCCGCGCCCGGCCCGCCGTGCAGAAACACCACCGGTACGCCGCGCGGATTGCCCGATTCCTCCCAGTACATCGTGTGTATGCGGTCGAGCGCAAGCCGGCCGGCGTTGTACGGTTCGAGCGGCGCGTAGAGTTCGGTGCGAATGGCGGGTGAGATATCCATGAATCGGCGGCGCGGGACGCGAGGCGTGGTAGAGGGGACGCGCAAAAATAGCACAAAGCGCGCGTATCCGCGATGCCCATCGCAAATGCGCGCGAGCTTGTGCCCATTACGTAAGCGGGCGCCGTCGGGCGCTGGGTTATAATGATGCGCTTAACAGCATAAGATTCCGCATGGACGACCAACTGCGCAAAAGCGCGCTCGATTACCACCGCCTGCCGACGCCCGGCAAAATTTCGGTTACACCGACCAAGGGGTTGATCAACCAACGCGATCTTGCGCTGGCGTATACGCCCGGTGTCGCCGCGGCGTGCGAGCTGATCGCCAGCGATCCTGCCGAAGCGCGCAACATGACCGCGCGCGGCAATCTCGTGGCGGTGATCACCAACGGCACCGCGGTGCTCGGCCTGGGCAATATCGGTCCGCTGGCGGCCAAGCCGGTGATGGAAGGCAAGGCCGTATTGTTCAAGAAATTCGCCGGCATCGACGTGTTCGATATCGAAATAGACGAGCGCGATCCCGAGAAGCTCGTCGATATCATTGCGAGTCTCGAACCGACATTCGGCGGCATCAACCTCGAGGACATCAAGGCGCCGGAATGTTTCATCGTCGAGCGCAAACTGCGCGAACGCTGCCGCATCCCGGTGTTTCACGACGATCAGCACGGTACAGCGATCACCGTAGCCGCGGCGTTTATCAACGGCCTCAAGGTCGTGGGCAAGGATATCGCAACCGTCAAGCTGGTGGTGTCGGGCGCTGGTGCCGCCGCGCTCGCATGTCTCGATCTGCTGGTGAAGCTCGGCTTGCCCAGGCCGCACATCATCGTCACCGACATCAAGGGCGTGGTGTACAAGGGCCGCAAGGAGGAGATGGACCCGGACAAGGCGCAGTATGCGGTCGACACCAAGGCGCGCACGCTGGCCGAAGTCATTCCCGGCGCCGACGTGTTCCTGGGCCTGTCGGCGGGCGGCGTGTTGAAGCCGCAGATGGTGAGAGCCATGGCGGACCGGCCGCTGATACTCGCACTCGCCAATCCCGAGCCCGAAATTCTGCCCGAGCTCGCGAAACAGGCGAAGCCCGACGTGGTAATGGCGACGGGGCGTTCGGACTACCCGAACCAGGTGAACAACGTGTTGTGCTTTCCGTTCGTATTTCGCGGCGCGCTGGATGTCGGCGCGACCACGATCAATACCGAGATGGAACTCGCCGCGGTCAAGGCGATTGCCGAGCTCGCGCAGGCCGAACAGTCGGACATTGTCGCCATGGCCTATGGCGAACAGCACCTCTCGTTTGGTCCCGAATACCTGATCCCGCGGCCGTTTGATCCGCGGTTAATCGTCAAGATCGCGCCCGCCGTGGCGAGGGCGGCGATGGACAGTGGTGTCGCGACCCGGCCGATCAAGGATTTCGACGCCTATCGCGACTCGCTGCAAGAGTTCGTCTACCACTCCGGCATGATCATGAAGCCGCTGTTCGCGGCCTCCAAGCAGGCGCAACGCCGCCGCATCGTGTACGCCGAGGGCGAGGATGAGCGCGTATTGCGCGCAACCCAGGTCATCGTCGATGAAAAACTGGCATTCCCGGTGCTGGTCGGGCGTCCGGCCGTGGTCGAGCGGCGCATCGAGCGCTTCGGACTCAGGCTCAAGATGGGTGTCGATTTCGAGCTCATCAATCCCGATCACGACGCGCGCTATCGCGATTACTGGCAGGAATACTACCGGCTCACCGCGCGGCGCGGTGTGTCGCAGGAATACGCGAAAATAGAAATGCGCCGGCGCAATACGCTGATCGGCGCGATGGCGATCCACCGCGGCGAAGCCGACGGCATGATCTGCGGCACGTTCGGCACGCACGACCTGCACCTGCGCTACATCGACGAAGTGATCGGCCGGCGCGCCGGCGTCAACCACTATTACGCGATGAACGTGTTGCTGCTGCCCAAACGCACCGTCTTCATCTGCGATACCTACGTCAATTTCGATCCCAGCGCCGAGCAGGTCGCCGAGATGACCGTGCTTGCCGCGGAGGAAATCCGCCGTTTCGGCATGACGCCGAAGGCCGCGCTGCTGTCGCATTCGAGCTTCGGCACCGCCAATACGCCGACCGCGCAGAAAATGCGCGCGGCGCTGGCGTTGATCCGCAGAATCGCGCCCGAGCTCGAAATTGAAGGCGAGATGCACGGCGATGCGGCGCTGTCAGGAGAGGTGCGGCGCCAGGTGTTTCCGGAAACGCGCCTGAAAGGCGACGCCAACCTTCTTATCATGCCGACGCTCGACGCCGCCAATATCGGGTTCAATCTGCTGAAAACCGCGGCGGGCGACGGCATTACGGTCGGTCCGGTCCTGCTGGGCGCGGCGAAAGCGGTGCACATCGTCACCCCGACCGCAACAGTCCGGCGGCTCGTCAACATGACCGCGCTGACGGTGGTCGACGCCGGCGCCGAGCGCGGCAATCTCGCGCTGCCGTTCTAAGCTCGCGTTTCAAATAGAGCGATACGTCAAAGGTCTTGAACCGCCAAGAACGCAAAGGACGCAAAGGAAAGCCGAATGAAAGTTAAATGGTAAACAGCGCGCGGTGAGCAGTAATTGGAGCAGGTTTATAACGGGGCAACTTGTTTTGGTCTTTGCACTGGTTTCACTTCGCGTCCTTTGAGGTGAAAGATTTTCATATTGAATTGCGCACCAATTGTTCCGGAGGTGCAGCGCTGAAATTCGATTGATGGATTTGATAGGCGGGGCATAACCATGGCAAAAGTCAGAATCGAACGCGATACATTCGGCAACATCGAGGTGGCGGCGGACCGTTTATGGGGCGCGCAGACGCAGCGCAGCCTGCTCAATTTCAGATTTCCCGGCGAGACAATGCCGCTCGCGGTGGTGCATGCGCAGGTCATGGTCAAGCGCGCCGCGGCGATGGTCAACATGGCGCTCGGCCTGCTCGACCGAAAAAAAGGCAATGCC
>JANNPG010000352.1:0-1706 GCA_031399805.1 Betaproteobacteria bacterium
GCGATCAGGTCGGCCACCGACTGCACCGGATACTGGGCATTCACGAACAGCACCATCGGCGTGTCGACGAAATGCGTGATCGGCACGAAATCGTCGAGCGGATGGTACGGCAGCTTCGCGTAGAGCGCCGGCGCAATCGAAATCTGGCCGTTGCTCGCGAGGAGCAACGTGTAGCCGTCGGGCGTTGCCTTGGCCACAATCTCGCCGGCAATCAAACCGCCGGCCCCGCCGCGGTTGTCGATGACCATCTGCTGGCCCGTCGAATCTGCGAACTTCTGCGCGACGGCCCGCCCCGGCAGGTCGAGCCCGCCGCCGGCGGGATACGGAATCAGCATGCGCACCGGCCGGTTCGGAAACGGCGCGTCCGCCGCCAACGCCGGCAGTATCAACGCCCCCAGTACAATTGCCATCGACAAGCGCAACATCACGCGTTCTCCCATCGTGTCTAAAAGATTTTTACCTGCGCTGGCCACCGCTCAATCCACTTTCGCGCCCGAGCGCTTTATTACGTCGGCCCATTTGGCGTTTTCCCGGCGGATGAATTCGCCGAACTGCGCCGGCGTGCTGCTCACGGGTTCGGAGCCAATCGCCATCAGTTTTTCGCGGAGCAATGGCGTCGACGTCGCCTTGTTGATCTCGGCGTTAAGTTTCGCGACGATGGCTTGCGGCACGCCGGCCGGCGCGACGATGCCGGTCCACGTTGTCGCATCATAACCCGGCACGCCGGCCTCCGCGATCGTCGGCAAATCGGCAAACGCGGGCGAGCGCGCCGGACTGCTGACCGCGAGGCCGCGCACCCGGCCCGACTTCACGTGCGGCGTCATCGAGTTCGAACTCTCCAGCATCAATTGCACCTGGCCCGCGATAAGATCGATGATGGCCGCGGCCCCCCCCTTGTAGGGCCCGTGCACGAAGCGCGTGCCGGTCATGGTTTTAAAGAGCTCGAAACCGACGTGCCCCGGCGTGCCATTGCCCGACGACGCATTGGAAAGCTTGTCGGGATATTGCTTCGCATAATCGATCACGTCGCGCACCGTTTTGAACGGGGTCGCGGGCGACGCGGCGAGCAGCATGCTGCCGGTCGTCAACTGCGCGACGGGCTGCAGATCCTTTTCCACGTTGAAGGTGAGCCCGCGCACGATGTTGGGACCGATCGCGAGCGCGCCGATCGGGCCATAGCCTATCGTGTAGCCGTCGGGTGCTGCGCGCGCCACGAGTTCCATGCCTATCATCAGCGCGCCGCCGGGGCGGTTGTCGACGACGATCTGCTGCTTCAGCTGCTGCACAAGTTCCGTCGCAACCAGCCGCGCGACGGTGTCGGACGCGCTGCCCGGCGCCTGCGGCACGATCAGCCGGATCGGCAGCTCGGGATAGCCCGCCGCTGCCGCCGCGCCTGCGAGCAATGCCGGCGCGACGAAGGCGACGACTATCTGCGCGATGTTTGACAGGAGGGGAGTCATTTGGCGAAAAATTTATGCGTCGCAGTTTTCCGGCTGCGATGGAAAGCCCTGTTCAATCGACTCTCGCCCCGGAAGCCTTCACGACCTTACCCCAGCGTTCGAACTCCGCCCGAATGTGCTCGGCAAACTTGGCGGATGTGCTGGGCGCAGGAGTCTGGCCGAGCCCTTGCAAGCGCTGAAGCACGTCAGGCGATTTGAGCGCGCGGACGACATCCGTATTAAGCTTGACCAGGGTGGCGCCCGGCG
>JANNPG010000361.1:0-3907 GCA_031399805.1 Betaproteobacteria bacterium
TCTGGCCGAAGACAAAAAACATTATCGCGTATGCGACTACCAGCATCGCGTAGTTATCCATCGAGCCTGCCAGAAACAAGAGCGGCACCTGCATCGCCACCACCGGCACGAACACACTGCGGATCGAATGCCGATCGACCAGGTAGCCGACGATCAGTTGCGCCATCGCGGCGAACGTATAGACCAGCGACACCAGCACGCCGATGCCGAGGGTGGTCTGGGTCAGAGCGGTCAGCCGCTCGTCGAAGACCTTGGGCATGGACACCGTGGTGGAGTTGAATATGATGCCGCCGCAGATGGTCGACACCGTCAATATGGCGAACACGCGGAGCAGCGTATTGCGGCTGATCGTCAAGCCGCCAGCGCGCTTGGCGGCGGCCGCCGTTTTTCCCGTGCGCGGCACCAGAACGGCAAATGCAATGCCGGCCGCTATCGACAGCGCGCCGGGCGCTACGAATGCAACACGCCAGTTGAACCAATACGCAAGCGCGCCGGCAATGAACCTGCGCCGAACATGATGAAGCCGCCGATCGACAGCGGCAACATCTCGCTGTAGCTGCGTCCGAACTCGGGCGCCATGGCCAGCACCACAGTCGGAAAAATCAGCATGAACAAATGATCGAATGCGTGTCCGAGGTGCAGAAACAATTGCGCGATACGTGTTTGTTGCACTTAGGCTCCCTGTATTCAGCGTTATTTTGCTTGGATTGCGGCGACCGCGGCGCGTATCTGCTCGATGCCGGCCGGATCGTCGAGCGTCGTTAGATCGCCCGGGTCGCGCCCTTCCACGATGGCCTGGATGCTGCGGCGGAGCACCTTGCCCGAACGCGTCTTCGGCAACGACGTCACGAAGTGCACCCGCGCGGGACGCCCGATCGCGCCGAGCGCCTTGTCGACGACGTCAAACACTTCTTTTTCCATCGCGCGCCGCCCCGCGGCGTCGGCCAGCCTGCTGGCGTCTTTCGCGACCGCGAATGCCATTGGCACCTGGCCCTTGAGTTGATCGTGGACGCCGACCACTGCGACTTCCGCGATGTTTGGATGATTACTGACCGCCTCCTCGATTTCGCGTGTTCCCAGACGATGACCGGCCACATTGATCACATCATCTGTGCGGCCGAGAATGAAATAATAGCCGTCGTCGTCGCGGATGCCCCAGTCGAAAGTCGTGTAGATCAGTTGATCCTTGAAACTCGTGAAATAAGTCTGCACGAACCGCTCGTCCTGCCCCCACACCGTCGTCATGCAACCCGGCGGCAGCGGCGGCACCACGGCGACCACGCCTTTTTCGTTGGCGCCGATTTCCCGGCCGGTGCCTTCGTGCAGGAGTTTTACGTTGTAACCGTAAGCCGGAAAACTCGGGCTGCCGTACTTGGTCGGCGTCGCCTCCACACCCGGCATGCACGACAACAATGCCCAGCCGGTTTCGGTCTGCCAGTAATGATCGATCACCGGCACGCCGAGCGCCTCCGAAATCCAGCGCGCCGTCGGCTCGTCGAGCGGCTCACCGGCCAGAAAGAGATGGCGCAGCGTACTCTTGCCGTACTTGGTGAGATAGGCAGGGTCCTGTTTTTTCAGCACGCGAATGGCGGTCGGCGATGAGAACATCACCGTCACCTTGTGATCGGCGACGATTTTCCACCAGATGCCTGGATCGGGGCGGATCGGCAGACCTTCATACATCACGCTCGCCATGCCGTGGATCAGCGGTCCGTAAACGATGTACGAATGCCCGACCACCCAACCGATATCGGAGGTCGTGAACATCGCCTCACCCGGTTTGCCGCAATAGATATGCTGCATGCTGGCTGCCAGTGCCACCGCATAACCGCCGGTGTCGCGCTGCACGCCCTTGGGCTTGCCGGTCGTGCCCGATGTGTAGAGGATATACGAGGGCTCGCTGGATTCCAGCCAAGTGACCGGCACCTGCGCCGACATATGCTTGTCGCGCAACTGCGCATAGTCGAGATCGCGCTTCGCCACCCGCTTGAAGTCCTTGTCGATGCCGCGGTCGACGATCACGACATGTTGTGGCGGATGCTGCGACAGGCGGATCGCCTCGTCGACGAGCCCCTTGTACGGAATCGGTTTGCCGCCGCGCATGCCGGCATCGGCGGTAAACAGGAGCTTCGGTTGCGCATCGTCGATACGCGACGCGAGGCTGTGCGCCGCAAAGCCGCCAAACACCACCGAATGTATGGCACCGAGCCGCACGCAGGCCAGCATCGCGAACACCGCCTCCGGTATCATCGGCATGTAGATCAGGATGCGGTCGCCTTTGCCCAGACCCAGTTCGCGCAGCACCGCAGCGCAACGGTTGACCTCGGCATGCAACTCGCGGAACGTGTAGGTCTTGCTCTGACCGGTCTCGGTCGAGATGAAAATCAGCGCGTTCTGGTCCGCGCGATCCTTGAGATGGCGGTCTACCGCGTTGTGGCACAGATTGGTCTCGCCACCGACAAACCACTTCGCGAAGGGCGGGCGGCTGTAATCGAGCACCTTGCCGAACGGCTTGTGCCAGTCGACGAGCTTCGCCTGCTCGCCCCAGAATGCTTCGGGATCTTCGATTGAGCGGCGATGGAATTCCTTGTAGCTGGCCATATCCCCCTCCTGCAAGCCCACCGTTCGCGTTGCGCAAAAACACCGGCAAACGGGAATTATACTGCGCTCTTATGCGCGTTGAACGGCGCGCTCTGCGCGTCCGTTCGAACAGGCGCTCACACTCAAATCATTTTATCGTAACTACAGTTCTACCCTTGGTCTGCTGGTTGAGCATGGTATCGAATATGCCCGGCAGTTGATCCAGCGTCACCGTCTGCACAATGTCCTGGAGATGGCGCGGCTTGAGATCGGTCGCGAGCCGCTGCCACACGCGGCGCCGGATATCCATCGGCGTATACCCCGAATCGACGCCAATCAGACGCACGCCGCGCAAAATAAACGGCAGTACCGTCGTATTGAGTTCGATACCGCCGGCATTGCCGAAGCTCGCGATTAAACCATGCTGCTGCATGCTGCGCGTGAGTGCTGACAATTGCTCGCCGCCGACCGAATCGAAGGCGGCCGCCCACACGCCTTTTTCGAGCGGCCGCGTGCCGGGCTTCAATGCGTCGCGGCCGAGCACTTCAACTGCGCCTATCTTCCGCAGGTACGCGTGCTCGTCCGCCTTGCCGGTTACCGCCGTCACCTGGTAACCGCGTCCGGCGAGCATATCGATGGCGATGCTTGCGCAGCCACCGGTCGCGCCGTTCACCACCACCTTGCCATTGCCGTGCGCCATGCCGTTGTGTTCAAGCAAATGCACCGCCAACGCGGAGGTGTAGCCGGCGGTGCCGATGGCCATGGCGTCAAACAACGACAGACCCGCCGGCAGAGGCACCACCCAATCGCCGGGCACGCGGGCATAGCTTGCATAGCCGCCGTCATGCGCCATTGCGAAGTCGTAACTGGTGCATATCACTTCGTCGCCCGGTTTGAAGCGGCTGTCGCTCGACGCGACTACTGTGCCGCTACTATCGATGCCGCCGACGCACGGGTAGCGACGCACGATTTTACCGGCGCCGGTGCCGGCGAGCGCATCTTTGAAATTGACGCTCGAATAAGCCACCTTGATCACGACAGCGCCGGCATCCAGTTCGTCCAGAGTCATGTCGACAAGACGTCCTCGCCCCTTGCCGTTTTCTTCGAAAATGCGATAGGCCCTGAATTTTTCCACACTGATCTCCTCCACATTAATCCTTCTTCAAGCGCATTTCAAAATAAAGGTGGCGCAGGCGACTCGCCTGCATTCGTTGATGGGGCTGGCGAGGTCGCCTGCGCTACGCCCCGCAGGAAGTCCCCTCGGGGGACGCGAGCGTGTCCATGGCACCGGAGCTATTTCATTTTGAAATGCGCTCTAAGGCAGGTG
>JANNPG010000413.1:0-1762 GCA_031399805.1 Betaproteobacteria bacterium
ATATGTGCTTCCACAACCGGCATGATGTGCTGAACCTGGTTCGGATCAGTCATTTTATTCCGGATATCCTGGAACGAAAGCAATTCATTACTCACCAGCTTCCCCAACTTTTCTGCAAACTGCTGTTGCCTTTTTGGGAAAATACCTGGGCGTCCAGATCCCGCTCCCCTGGGAAATCCTGGCGATTGCCGGGACGGTGACGATGGTGATGTCGATGCTGGCCGGACTGGTCGCACTGAGGTCGGTCCGAAGAATTGAGCCGATGGATTTGTTGCGATGAGTTTCCAGTCCCCAGTGCTCAGTCCTCAGTCGAAAGACATTGACTGAGGACTGAGCACTGAGGACTGAGGATTCAGAACCTGACCGGCAGGATTCGTTTCTTCGCCTCACGCCTCACATGTAACATGTATTCAGGCAGCCGAGTGCAGGCCGAGCGCAGCCGTGTAATCTTCGTATGGATAGTGAAACGGCACCGGTCCGTCGGGCGCGCCGTCCAGAAACTGGCGCACGAACGGATCCTTGGAGGCGTGCATCTCCGCGGCAGGCCCCGCCGACGCGATTACGCCGTCCGATATCAGGAAGACGTAATCGATCACGCGCATCGACTCCACCGCATCATAGGAAACGACGATCGACGTTGCGCCAAGCGCATCATTAAGGCGGCGGATCAGATTGCCGACCACGCTGCATGAAATCGGATCGAGCCCGGCGAACGGCTCGTCATACATGATCAGCATCGGATCGAGCGCGATCGCGCGCGCGAGCCCGACCCGCCGCGCCATGCCGCCCGACAATTCCGCCGGCATCAGGTGCGCCGCGCCGCGCAGGCCGACCGCCGCGAGTTTCAGCAGCACGAGATCGCGTATCATGCTTTCGGGCAAATCGGTGTGCTCGCGCATCTGGAATGCAATATTCTCGAAGACCGACAGATCGGTAAAGAGTCCGCCCGCCTGAAACTGCATTCCCATTTTGCGTCGCAATTGATACAGCGCATCACGGCCGAGCTGGTGCACGACCTGACCATCCACTTTGACGTGCCCGCTCGACGGCACCAGCTGGCCGCCAATCAGCCGCATGAGCGTCGATTTGCCGCACCCGCTGGCGCCCATGATGCCGACCACCTGGCCACGCGGGATCGTGAGACTGATGCCTTTGAGCACAGGGCGGTCGCCGTAGGCGAATTTCAGATTGCTGATTTCAACGATGTGGTCGGCTGGCATGGCGCGTCAGTGTGGTTTGCGTAAGTCAAATGCGTTTATCGCAAAGGATTCTTTTCAATACCCCCTTGAGGGGCACGCGAAGGACGCCAAGGGAAATTAGTTTAACACGCCGCGGGTGACGGCCTGTGGTGCGGACCGCGGACGCAAGGCCGCTTGCGGCACGCAACTAGGGCTTGGGTGGCAGCGCGCTGAAATCGAATTCCCCGCGCTGCTCGAACGGCACGCGCGTGCCGCCCGCGATGCTCAGGCTGCCCTTCAAGCGGTATTTGAAAACCGGTTTGTCGGCCTGGGCGAAACGTCCGAATTGCTTGATCAGCCCGCCGAGCGTGCTGACCGCTTCGACCGCCATGAATGCCGAACCGTAGCGCGGCACCGTCACCGCCTGGTTGCCCACGCCGCGCGCGAACGCCTGATCGTTGATCTCGAGATCGAACGCCATGCCGTCGACTCTGAATTCTTCGGGATTAGGGTTTTGTATGCGCAGCTTGAGATTGAATTGCTGCTCGAAGAGCCCGGCATTGCCCACCCCGAAATCTGAAATC
>JANNPG010000421.1:0-2223 GCA_031399805.1 Betaproteobacteria bacterium
CGAAACTCAGGCGCAGCGTGTTGTTACTCGGCGCTTCCGCGAAAAACGGCCCGCCGGGTACGTAGCCCACATTTTCCTGTAGCGCGGCGTCCAGCATCTGCGCGGCATCGATAGCTTCCGGCAACGTCGCCCACACGAACATGCCGCCGGTCGGCCGCGTCCACATGGTGCCAGCGGGAACATGTTCTTCGAGCGCCTGCAGCATCGCCGCGCACTGCGCCGCGTAGATTTTGCGGGTCGCGACGAGATGGCTGTCGAGAAAACCGTCCTTGATGACTTCGTACGCCATCATTTGCGTCAGCGTAGAGGTATGCAGATCGGCGCCCTGTTTTGCCTGTTCCAGTTTCCGCGCGAGAGGAAGCGGCGCGACCACGTAACCCAGGCGGATGCCGGGCGCGAGTATCTTGGAAAACGAACCCAGATGCACCACCGCCCCGGGCTGCATCGACAACAACGTCTGATAGCTTTTCCCGGCGTGATCGAGCAAGCGGTAGGGATCGTCATCGACCACCAGCAATTTCAGACGCGCCGCCTGCTCCGCGAGTGCCAAGCGGCGGGCGTGCGACAAAGTCCTGCCGGTCGGATTCTGGAACGTGGGTATCGTATACAGAAAGCTGGCGCGCTGTCCGCTGTCACTGCACCTGACCAGCACATCCGGCAACGCGTCGGGGTTGAGGCCCTCGTCATCCGTCGGCACCGACAGAAAGCGCGGTCCGTAAATTCCCAGCGCGTGCAGCGCGCCGACGTAAGTCGGCGTCTCCACGATTACCGGATCGCCTTCGTTCACCAGCACTTTGCCCAGGAGATCGAGTCCCTGCTGCGAACCCGATACCATGAGCACCTGTTCAGGCGCGATGCGCGCGCCGTGAGTGGACAGCGTATTGGCGATCCACGCCCTGAGCGGCGCGTAGCCGTCCGTCGCCGAGTACTGCAGCGCCGCCCTGCCCTCGCGTGACAGCACGGCGTCGTATGCCGCGCGTATCTTGTCGACCGGGAACGTCGCGGGCGACGGCAGGCCGCCGGCGAACGAAATCACGTCCGGACGCTGGCTGATTTTTTTCACGATATCGCGAATCGCCGAACCCGTCAGCGCCTGCGCCCGCGCCGACAATTGCCATACCGGCGACTCTTTATCCCGCGTGTCCATAGGGCCTGGTCTCCTGATAACCGGCTAAAGCCTCGCGCGTGCTGATTTTAGCGCGGCGTCGATCCGGTAATCTGGCGCATTCTACTAGCAGCCGGTTTTCAGCGCTGACCGGACCGGCGTAAGATGCGCAACTTGCTATAAACGTATGGGATGGGGTCGGATTCATTGATTGCCACGGCGTGGCGTAAGTTTTGTCTACAGGAGCATGCGTGAAGCAAGACGTGTTTTCCCCCGCAACGAAGCGCGCTGCCGCGCCGGTCGATCTCTGCGATCTTGAATTCGACAACAGCTTCGTGCGCGAGCTGCCCGCCGATGCGGTGCCGGCCAATGTGCCGCGCGCAGTGAGCAACGCCTGCTACACGCGCGTCGAGCCGACGCCGGTGCCGGCGCCGCGACTGCTCGGCTGGTCCGATGCGGTGGGCAAAATGCTCGGCATCGCGCGCCCCGATTCGGTCGGTGCCGCGGCGGAAGTGCTGGCGGGCAACCGCGTGCTGCCCGGCATGCAGCCCTATGCCGCGCGTTACGGCGGACACCAGTTCGGCCATTGGGCCGGACAACTCGGCGATGGCCGCGCGATCACTCTGGCCGAAGTAGTCAACGCGAACGGCATGCGCCAGGAACTTCAGTTGAAGGGCGCCGGCAGAACACCCTATTCGCGCAGCGGGGACGGCCGCGCGGTGCTGCGTTCCTCGGTGCGCGAATTCATGTGCAGCGAGGCGATGCATCATCTCGGCGTGCCGACCACGCGCGCGCTGAGCCTCGCCGCGACCGGCGCGGCGGTCGTGCGCGACATGTTCTACGACGGCAATCCCGAGCCGGAGCCCGGCGCGATCGTGTGCCGCGTGGCACCTTCGTTCGTGCGTTTCGGCAACTTCGAGATTCACGCCGCGCATGGAGAACTCAATGCGTTGAAGCGCCTCGCCGATTACGTGATCGGCAAGCATTATCCGGAACTGTTGGAAAAAGCGGGCACGCCATCGCGCGCGATTTACGCGCGCTGGTTCGAAGAAATCTGCCGCCGCACCGCCCTGATGGTGAACAACTGGATGCGCGTGGGGTTCGTGCACGGCGTGATG
>JANNPG010000437.1:0-1763 GCA_031399805.1 Betaproteobacteria bacterium
CCGGACCGGCGCTGGAAAAGGATGGGGAAAACCTTGATAACTATGAAGAACGCCTGGCGAGGGCGCTGGCGGGACAGGACGACGTCGGCATTACGCTCGCGCTGATTCCGACCAGGACGCCGGGCGTGCAGATCGGGCGCCGCCATCTGCCGCTGAACGCGGTGTTCATGAACGGGCCGAACTGGGGCAAGGATGTTTTCATCCCGATGGACTACATCATCGGCGGCGTCGATTACGTCGGCCAGGGCTGGAAGATGCTGATGAACTGTCTCGCCGCCGGGCGCTCGATCTCGCTGCCCGCGAACGGCACCGGCATCGCCAAGATGTGCGCGCTGACGACCGGCGCCTACGGCCGCGTGCGCACGCAGTTCAAGATGTCGGTCGGGCGCTTTGAAGGTGTGGAGGAAGCAATTGCGCGCATCGGCGGGAATACGTACCTGATGGAAGCGGCGCGCGTAATGACCGCAGGCGCGGTCGATCTCGGCGAGAAGCCGTCGGTCGTCTCGGCGATCGTCAAATACCACCTGACCGAACTCGGCCGCGCCGTCATGAACGATGCGATGGACGTGCACGGCGGCAAGGGCATCTGCATGGGGCCCAACAACTATCTCGCGCGCTCCTACCAGAGCATACCGATCGCAATCACGGTCGAGGGCGCGAACATCCTCACGCGCTCGATGATCATTTTCGGGCAGGGCGCGATACGCGGCCACCCGTACGTGCTGAAGGAAATCGCCGCCACCAAGGAGCCCGATGCGGGCAAGGCACTCACCGATTTCGACGCGGCGTTTTTCGGGCACGTGGCGTTCGTCGTGTCCAACTTCGCGCGCGCTCTGTGGATGGGGCTTACGCGTGCGTTTTTCGTGGGCGTGCCGGGCGATGCGCACACGCGGCGCTATTATCAACAGCTCACGCGGTTGTCGAGCGGTTTCGCGCTGATGTCGGACGCCGCGATGTTCGTGCTCGGCGGCTCGTTGAAGCGGCGCGAGCGGCTGTCGGCGCGGCTGGGGGACATCCTGAGCTGGCTCTACCTTGCGTCATGCGTGTTGAAGCGTTACGAGGACAGCGGGCGCCCGGCGGACGACCTGCCGCTGATGCATTGGGCCTTGCAGGAGGCGTTGCACAAAATCCAGCAGGCGTTCTACGGTCTATTTAACAATCTGCCGAACCGGTTGGTTGCGATTGTGTTGCGGAATGTGATTTTTGCGTACGGCGGTGAATTCTATCAGCCGCGCGATCAACTCGGCCAGGCGGTGGTGCGCATCTTGCTCGAACCGAATGCGGCGCGCGAACGCCTGACGGCCGGCGTATTCATACCGAAGAATGAGGACGAGCCGGTCGGCACGCTCGAAACCGCGTTGCGCGCCGTCATCGCCGCGGAAGCAGTGGAAGCCAAGATCCACGCGGGCGTGAAGGCCGGCACGCTCAAAGGCCGGCGCGCGGATGATCTCGCTGCACAAGCGATTGCGGGCAATCTGATTTCGAACGACGAGGCGGCGGCGCTCACGCGCGCTCAGGCGTTGCGGCGCAAGGTCATCATGGTGGACGATTTCCCACTGGACCTCGGCAAGTCCGAGATATTCCAGACCACGCAGGCGGTCACGTTCGAAGCGCTGCGACGCCGGAAAAAAAATGCGTGAGATGAGTTCTAACACTCTTGCGTACACCGTAGCCGATGGCGTGGCGACCATCGCGCTCAATCGCCCGCAGGTCATGAACGCGCTCGACGCCGGCATGATCACGCGGTTGCGCGCCGTGTGCGA